>JASFQO010000104.1:0-7131 GCA_050115405.1 Bacillota bacterium | reverse complement strand
CTGAGCCGGGCGATCCGGTACTTTAATTGCAGTCCATCCCTGAAACCTTGTTGATATAAAAGATCAGCCTTTCGGCCCTCCTGGCCGCCTTCGACGCTATCATATTTTTTTAAGAGTTCTATCGTGCCGGGGCTGAGATCAGCCATCAATTGATTATTTACCCGGGATAATTCTTCTTGCAGGCGGATGTACTCCCGGTCGCGGGAGAAAACTTCATTGAGAGTAATGGTGCGTATTTATTTATTTTGTCAATTATTTTTAATCCGCAAGGAATGGCTCTTGAAAGGAGAAAAACCCATCCAGAAAAATCCCCGAGATATCGTCGCTAGGCTTATATGGAAAAGGGCTATAACAGCCCTCTCACCCTCAAACTCTCATAATTATCATCACCTATGATCACATGATCCAGCACCTCAATCCCTAAAATCTCGCCCGCCTCTTTCAGACGCACCGTCAAATTAAGATCATCCTGACTCGGCTCAGGTTGGCCGCTCGGATGGTTGTGCACCAAAATCACCGAAGCCGCGTTAGCCACAATCGCCGGTTTAAAGACTTCGCGGGGATGCACCGGACAACTGGATAAAATCCCGATCGCCACCGTATTAATCCCAATCACTTTGGTTTTGACATCCAGCAGCATCACCAGAAAATGCTCACGATCCAAATCCTCCAGATACGGTTTTAAAAGTTGATAGACCGTCAAAGAATTGGCAACGTACTTGTATTCGGCTTTTAAAGATTTCTCCCTCACCAGCGATACCCGGTAAATCGGGATGTAGACATTCCTGGCATTGGTTTTGGCTTCCCGAATACCCTCAAAGTTTGTTTTGTAGTTAGACATCTTGAACATCCTCCTTTTTTCTTTGGGGGCATCGGGGTTTGACGGAACCTGTCAAGGGCGCTTTTGGGGAAGGATACCGGACCGGCCCCGGCCGGGAGGATATGTTCACCCCTTGACAGGTGGCAAACCCTGATATAATGAGAAGAAAAAGGAGGATCGACCCACATGGGTTTTAAACGGCAAAAATCCGGGGATCTTATTTCCCGGATTTTTAATCGGCAGGCATATTGAGCTTTCCCTCACACCAGACTGATCTCACTTATCTGTCTTAATTAAGTAACGACTTTTGTATTTCTACAATTTTGGCAACAGGCAACTCCGTACCTTTGGCCACGGTTTCCACATCCAACCCCATTAATAAAAGGTTTTTGGCGGTTTTAACCCTTCCTTCCTCTTCACCTTCAAGCCGCCCCTCTTCACGACCCTCTTTCCGGCCCTCTTTTCTGGCCCCGTTCATCCGGGTGATTTCATCATGAATCGCCATTTCCCGCGCTTCATAATAACGGCGCACTTCATCTAAACTGCCTAAATGCTCCAAGATTGCCTCGGCCTTAGCAATCTCCGGGTCAGTATTACTTAACATCTGGCGCACCTCCTCCGGTGAATCTTCAATGTCGTTTTTTACTTTCAATCTATCCACAATAAAACCTCGTCTTAATCCAGTTTCTCTTTTTTTACAAGTCCTTGAAAATATTATATCACGAAAAAACGTGGTTTGCCAATTAAAAAAGCGGGAGACGGATAAAGCATAGGAGGTTCGCTTTACCGACTCCTTTATCAATCTTTATTTTGAATCCGCCATCCGGACGGCTCCTCCTCCCGCTTGTTAAATACAGATAAATCAATCTTCTGCGCCGGTTTCGCGCCGGAACTCTTTTGCAACAAAACGACAGACAATGTAATCCGGGAAACCGGATTTTTTCTTGACGTGATAAGGGTTTGCAAAGATTCTTTGCAAATTCTTTGCAAAACCCCGTTTTCAGCCCAAAAAATAAGAGTCCCGCAATCCGCGAAACCCTTGTCATTCCTATGGCGGCCCCGAGAGGAATCGAACCTCCGGCACATGGTTTAGGAAACCACTGCTCTATCCTCTGAGCTACGGGGCCGTATATTATTAACACTAAATATTATAGCAGACTTTTTCGTAATTGACAACTTCCATCACAAACCTGACAAACCTGCAGATCATAAAAATACTATCTTCAAAACCCCAATTTATGATACAATATCCCTGTATCAATTAAAGTTGATTAAAACGGAGGAGATGTCATGACCGAAAGCCTGCAACAGATCGCCGCGCGAATCAGGGAGATTCGGGAAGACTGCGGGTTTACGGCGGAAAGCGCCGCCCAACAGTTGGGGATCTCTTATGCGGAATACACTCAATATGAAAATGCAGTGACCGATATTCCCATCAGTATGCTTTACGAAATGGCCAAAGTATTTTCGGTGGACCTGACCGAACTACTCACCGGCCTGCCGCCCCGGCTCCACAGTTACTGCCTGGTCCGAAACGGCTCGGGAGTCGATACGGAACGGTACAAAGGCTACAAATTTCAAAACCTGGCTTACAACTTCATCAACAAAAAATGCGAACCGCTACTGGTGACCATCGAACCGGAGGAGAACAAAAAAGTGAGCCTAGTCACCCATCCGGGACAGGAATTTAATTATGTGTTAAACGGCAAAGTCAAAGTAATCCTAGGCGGCGTCGAATTGGAACTGAACGTAGGCGATTCACTTTATTTCGACCCGACCATTCCCCACGGTCAAGTCGCCGTGGATGGCCAACCGGCCCAATTTCTCACCGTAATTTTACATGGCTGAGGATGATACTTATCAGTTTTTCGCCTCCCGCGAATCTATGATTGTTAAGGAGTAATAATTAATGTTGGAAAAATTTTTACCGCGTGACCGGTTTAATTCTTACGAAGATTTCAAACAAAACTACCGGGTAAACATTCCGCCGGATTTCAATTTCGCTTACGATGTGGCGGACGCCTGGGCTGCTGAAGCGCCCGATAAGACCGCTTTAGTCTGGTGCAATGACCACGGCGCCGAAATAAGCTTCAGTTTCGCCGACTTGAAACGCTTAAGCGATCAGGCGGCCAATTATTTTACCGCCATTGGCTTAGGCAAGGGCGACCCCGTGCTGCTTATTCTCAAACGTCGCTGGCATTTTTGGGTTATAGTCCTCGGCCTGATGAAAATTGGCGCTATTGCTATTCCCGCCACTGTCCAACTTACCAAAAAAGATATTGTCTATCGTAACAACGCCGCTTCGGTAAAGATGATCATCGCGGTGGCCGATCCGGAAGTCGTCGCCAATATTGAGGTCGCCCTCCCCGAATCGCCGACCGTCGTCGCCCGCGCCTTGGTTGACGACGAACAACGCCCGGGCTGGACTGACTTTGACGCCGCTCTAACGGGCGCTTCCGCCGACTGGCGCCGTCCTGCTAAAAGCGGCTTGGCGGGTGGCGCGGACCCGATGTTGATGTATTTTACTTCCGGGACGACCGGGATGCCTAAAATTGTCCTGCATGACTTCAATTATCCGATCGGCCATATTGTTACCGCCCATTACTGGCAGCGGTTAAGCAGTGAAGGACTCCATCTCACGGTTTCCGAAACCGGCTGGGCCAAATGCGCCTGGGGGAAAATCTACGGTCAGTGGATCTGCGGCGTGGCGCTCTTCGTCTATGACATGGACCGCTTCGTCCCGGAAAATCTGCTGAAGATGCTGGAAAAGTACCCGATCAGTTCCTTTTGCGCCCCGCCGACCATTTATCGGTTTCTGATTAAGGAGGACCTCTCCCGGTACGACCTCTCCAGCATTAAAATCGCCTGTACCGCCGGGGAACCGCTGAATCCCGAGGTCTACAACCAATTTAAAAAAGCAACCGGCCTGGGGATTATCGAAGGTTTCGGTCAGACCGAGACTACCGTCCTCTGCGCCAACTTCGAGTGGATTACTCCCAAACCGGGCTCAATGGGCAAACCTTCCCCGTTGTATGACATTGATATTGTCGACGAAGCGGGCCATTCCTGCCCTGCCGGCGTGGAAGGCAATATCGTCATTAAAAACCTGACGCATGGCCAACCGCCCGGGCTTTTCAAATATTATTACCGTGACGAGGTCGCTACCCGCAATGCTCGGCATGACGGGATCTATAACACCGGCGATGTTGCCTGGCGCGACGAAGACGGTTATTTCTGGTTCGTCGGTCGGTCCGATGATGTCATCAAGTGTTCCGGTTACCGCATTGGGCCTTTCGAAGTGGAAAGCGCCCTCCAGGAACACCCGGCGGTGCTGGAATGCGCCATTACTTCCGCACCCGACCCGATCCGCGGGCAAGTAGTCAAAGCCACCGTTGTCCTGGCGAAAGGTTGGGAACCCGGCGAGCAACTGGTTAAAGAGTTGCAAAACCACGTCAAACACGTCACTGCGCCCTACAAATACCCCCGGGTCGTCGAATTCGTCCCGGAACTGCCCAAGACGATCAGCGGCAAAATCCGCCGCGGCGAAATCCGAGAGACTGACGCGGGAAAAGGGTGAGTTCTAATTATCTTCCGTCCTCCGGCTCCGCCGCTTGTCAAGCTCCTCCCGGGTCAACTCGGCCGGCCACAACTCCAGCGGTCGTCCTTCCCGGAGCGCCGCCGCCAAATTGCTGAAGATCCGCGGGTCATGCCCGGTTAAATTACGGATCAACTTTTTGATCTCCGCCCGTTTGGTCTTCCCGTCCAACGGGCAGGGATTGGGCCCCGGAGTGAACCCGGTCAACGGCAGCGCATCCCGGATCTCCGCTTCCCGAAAATAAACCAACGGCCGGACTGCAGTCACCCCGGAACGTTCCAACTCGGTCCGGGGTAAAAAAGTTTTAATCTGGCCGGAAAAAATGAGACTCAGCAAAAAAGTTTCCACGACATCATCCTGATGATGCGCCAAAGCCACGACGTTATAACCGTTTTCCCGGGCAAACCGGTTCAGGGCGCCCCGGCGTAAAAAAGAACAGGCAGCGCAAGGGCCTTCCGGATTAGCCTCGCCAAATGCATATTTGGCGATCTCGGTCGCCCTGACAGCAAAAGGCACTGCCAACCAATTACAAAATTGCCGCAACTTTTCCGGATTATACCCCCTTGCAAAACCAAGGTCCACAGTCAGGGCCCCCAGTTCAAACGGGATAATCCGGTGTTTTTGCAAGATCGCCAGCGCATAAAGTAAAAAAGCGCTGTCCTTACCTCCCGAAAAACCCACCAACACCCGGTCGCCCGGACGAATCAGGCCGAACTCCCGAATCGCCCGGAGTAATTTTTGCGTTAAAGTTCGAGGTAAAGAGAGACGCTGCGCTTTCAAAACAACCTCACGATTAATTAATGATGATGATCATTTATTCCAGATTCGTTCCAACTTATCCAGCTCCGTTTTTTGACCGGCCATTAACAGGACGTCGTCGGGCTGAATGATGTCTTCCGCGCCGGGAGTACAGATCACTTCCCCGGAAACTCGGCGCAATAAGATCACATTCACATTGTATCGGGCCCGTAAATTTAAATTCTTTAAAGTTTTACCGTGTATTTCACGAGGGGCGATGATTTCACTAATCCGAAATTCCTGGGCCAGTTCAATATAGTCCACCAAATTGGCGGAGACTAAATTATGGGCGATCCGTTTGCCCATTTCGCGTTCGGGGAAGACCACCCGGTCCGCGCCCACCTTCTCCAAGACCCGGCCGTGCATCTTATTGAGGGCCTTCGCGACTACATACTGGACGCCCAATTCCTTCAACAATAAGGTGGTCATAATATTGGACTGGATATTCTCGCCGATCGCCACGACCACGACGTCAAAATTTTTAATGCCGATATTTTTTAACACATTAGCGTCCGTACTATCGGCCACCAAAGTATGCGTTACCTCCTCGGCGACGTATTTGAGCCGTTCTTCATTGGTATCAATCGCCAAGACCTCCTGCCCCAGCCGGAACAGGTTCCGGGCCACACTGGTCCCAAACCTGCCCAATCCGATTACTGCATATTGTTTTACCATCTTTAGTCTACCTCCATTGGGCGAACCCAAGATTCGCTCCTACCGTTTTCACCTAACTTTCATGCCGCGCAACGCCGCAAAAACGAAAGAAAAATGGTTTCAACTGTCAACTGTCCACTATGTTTCACCCGATCACAATTTTCTCTTCAATAAATTTACTGGTAGTAGGTTTATACGATTTTGACAACGCCACCGCCACCGTTAAAATACCGACCCGACCGATAAACATGGTGATGATTAAAAGAATCCGCGAAATAACCGTTAGCTTGGGAGTAATCCCCGTCGTCAGCCCGACCGTGCCAAACCCGGACATCACTTCAAAAAACACCCGGATAAAATCATAATGCTCCACGGTTGACATGATCAAGGTTACCACGCAGACCCAGCCGAAGGCAATGGTAATTTGAGTCAGCGCTTTATAGACCAAATCCTTGGGAATCCGCCGCTCAAACAGTTCCACATCGGAGCGGCCCTTCAAGGTAGTCATAATCGTAGCCATCATTAATCCAAAGGTAGTCGTCTTCACTCCGCCTCCGGTCGAACTGGGCGAAGCGCCGATAAACATCAAAATAGCAATTAAAAACCAGGTCGCCGGTCTGAGCTGCGCAATATCTAGGGTGTTAAAGCCGGCAGTCCTAGGGGTAATCGCCTGAAAAACGGCGCCTAAGATTTTTCCGGAAATATCTTGGCCGCCAATGGTTTTCGGATTGGTTAATTCGAGCAGAAAAATAATAATAGTACCCACTAAAATCAAAAAAGTGGTGACTTTGATCACAACTTTGGTATTGAGGGACAATTTTTTCGTTCTGGGATATCGCGCTAATTCCATGATCACCGGAAAACCTAAACCGCCAATTACAAACAATCCGCCGATTACCGGCGCCACCAGCCAATCGGAAACATAATGCGTCAAACTGGAAAACTGGCCATAAACTTGTCCAAACAAATCAAAGCCGGCATTGCAAAAGGCGGAAATCGCATGAAAAAAGCCAAAGACAACGGCGCGTTCAAAGGGGAATTGTTGCATGAAGCGTAGCGTCAATAAGATTCCGCCGCTGACTTCAATAACTAAAGTCATCAAAACCACATTGCGAATTAAACGTACCAATCCGGAAAGACTGAATTGATTAAATGATTCCTGAATCAAGATCCGTTCCTTAAGCCCAATCTTCTTTCCGATAATCATCGCCAATAAAGTTGATATGGTCATAAAACCCAAACCGCCGATTTGAATCAAGGCAAT
>JASFQO010000103.1:0-7151 GCA_050115405.1 Bacillota bacterium | reverse complement strand
TCCTTCCAGGGGAAGCCTCTTGCTCTACGCATCATCCCAAATTTATTGTCATCGTCACTACAAAACATTATAATTCCGCCGTAAAATGCGGAAATTCCTTTTGCAGCCTCCGTTTTAACTCGGTGAATTCCAAAATTTTCGCTCTGAGATCCGTTTGGGTTAACTCCTGTCCGGCAGCATCGCGCCCGGTGGAAATTTGTTTGGTCAGACTTTGAATTTCCTCTTGTAAGTGTAACCGTTTCAACTGATTTAAGATTCCTTCCAGATCTCGCGGTTCGTTTTTGATCTCCTGTTCGGCCAGCAAAGCCGCTGCGATTTCCCGTAACGAACTGGATAACTCGTCGAAAACAACCGGCGCCTTTTCAGCAAAATCAACGCCTTGCTCCAACTGGATAAACAAATCACGCCAAATCGAAAAGCGAAAGTCCTTCGCTTTCAATTCTTTTTTTATTCGCTCCAATTTATCATATTCCTGCAAAGCTAATTGCAAAAGTTCCTTTTCAACCTCAAAAATTGCCTTTTGCAAAGGGGTTAAACGCTCCGGATCTACCCATCCGGTCGCCGGAGAGGAATCGGGAATCATTTCTTTAGTATAACTATTATTATTAATCCTATCCAAAACCTGAGAATTTTTACCATTACCGCTGCGCAGGAAACGCCGTAATTCAGTAAAGATAGCGGTTTCGGAAACGCCGACCGTCCGGGAAATCTGCCGGACATAGGCTTCGCGGGCAATATTATTGGTCACTGCGGCCAAATGCGGCAAAACTTCCCGAACTACTTTAGCCTGTGCTTCCGGCGTCTGCAAATCGTATTGCTTGACCGTAGTCTCGATTGTATATTCCACCAAATTCCGCCGCTGCTCCAGCAACGCTTGAAAAGCCGCCGGCCCGGCCTCACGAATCAAGGAATCCGGATCATGGTTCTCCGGCAAAGCAATCACCTTAATCTCCAGATCCGCTTCTTTTAAGAGTTCCGCCCCTTTCCGAATGGCTTTTTGCCCGGCGGCGTCGCCGTCATAAGCCAAAATGACCTCGGAAGCATATCTTTTGATCATTTTCACCTGCTCCCGGGTCAGGGCAGTGCCTAATGAAGCGATAGCCTGGGTAAATCCGGCCTGATGCGCCTGGATCACGTCCAAATAACCTTCCACCACGATCGCCTGTCCGGTCCGGCGCATGGTTTCCTTCGCTTGATACAAGCCATAAAGCAAATTACTCTTATGAAACAGGCTGCTCTCCGGAGAGTTTAAATATTTGGGCTGACTATTATCAAAAACCCGGCCACCAAACCCGGCAATATTCCCTTTCCCATCAAAGATGGGAAAGATCAACCGTTCCCGAAAGCGGTCATAAAAACCGTTTTCGCCCAATCCAACCAATCCAAGGCGCTCCGCCGCTTCCAAAGAAAATTTTTTTTGCCGCAAAACTAAAGTTAATTGGCGCCATCCGGGCGGAGCAAATCCCAAACCGAACCGTTCCGCGCTAGCCGTTCCAATACGTCGTTTCTCCAAATATTGCCGCGCCGGCGCAGCGGTGGCGACCTTATTTAAACAATGCCGATAAAATAGCGCCGCCAGCTTAGTCAGTTGATAAAGTTCCACCCGGCGCTGTTCCTCCTCCGATCGCGGTTGATATTCCGGCCACGCGATCCCGGCCCGATTGGCCAAACGACGCGCTGCGGTAGTAAAATCGACATTGTCGGCCTGCATGATAAAGCTCAGCACATCGCCGCCCTTACCGCAACCAAAGCAGTAATAAACCTGCTTTTCCTGATTAACATTGAAAGAAGGCGTCTTCTCCGCGTGAAACGGGCATAGCCCAATCCAACGGCGGCCGGCCTTTTTCAAAGTAGTATATTCGGAAATCACCGCCACAATATCATTTTTTGCTTTAATTTCCCGATATAGTTCCTGACGGTCCTGCACCCTTGCCACCCAATCCTGTTTTTTAATGAATTGAACTGTTAAAGGACGTATATACGTCCTTTATTTGTATCGCCGCTGCTAATGAATATCCACCCCGTCGGCGGTCAGGATAATCGTCCGTGGTTGATTGCGTTTTCCTTTTAATTCCACCGCTTTCCCATTAAAAGTAAGCCGGATTCCGGCCGGATTGCCGACCCGAATTACCATTTTTTGCTGCGCCGTCCATAATTGCTTGAGGGATTGGGGGGTAAAAGTCGCGCCGCTGCCCGGAAATTTCACTAGTCCGTCGGTAGTTACCTGGACCCAGACCGTCTCGCTAAATTCGGCCCAGACCGAAAGCGGCGCCGGATAAAGTTGTTGCACAATCGTCGTGGCTGTCGGTACCGGCCCGGCATCAGCCACAATCAACCCAGTATCCCTTTCCTTAAAGACCGACGTCGGAGCCGATTGAGACGGCGCCGCCGTTTTTGGCTTGGTCACGGCCGACCGCTCCCTTCGCCAACCGCTAAACAAGAGAGATATCCCTAAAAAACCGATTAAAATCAATACTATTATGATAATTAGCAACGCCGGCTGCCCAATCTTCGGCTGGGAAGAACGGTCAAACATGACAGGGGTTGACTGGATGTTAGACGGCTTTTCTAACGTCCGGCCGGAACTATCAGCTTGATCACCCGTCTCCTCCAACTCAAGGCTTTGCCGACTGTCGCGATATTCCTGCCACAACTTTTCGCCGTCCAAACCCACCAGCTCGGCATAATTGCAAATAAAACCCCGCCTGTAGATCTCGCCGGGAATAATGTCCCAATCGCCTGACTCAATCGCTTCCAAAAAGCGTCGCCGAATCTTGGTTTGAGCTTGTATTTCTTCTAAAGATATCTTTTTAGCTTCGCGGGCCACGCGTAATTTAACGCCAATTTCCTTCATTTTGGGTTAACCACCTCTCGCTTGTCATTTTCAGACGGTTGCCCTCCTTTTTATTTGCCAGGTACCCATAAATGAACCCATCATTACATATATTCTCGGTGAAATGGTAAGTTCCTGCTGTTAAGATTGACCTTGCTGCGTTTGACTTCGATTTTTAAGTTCTTCCAATTGCCGGGCGGTAATATAGACTTCGCGCGGCTTGCTACCTTCGTAGGGACCGATTAAACCCTGGGATTCCATCATATCCACCAAACGGGCCGCCCGGGTATACCCGACGCGTAACCGGCGTTGTAACACCGAAGCGGAGGCTTGACCATTTTCGATCACTACCCGGATCGCTTCCCAAAACAAGTCGTCGACTTCGGCCGGGGTCGCCTTCTCTTCTTTTTCCGGGATATTGATATACTGTTCCTGGTAGTCAGGCTCGCCCTGTTCCTTCCAATGCTTGATTACGGCTTCGATCTCTTTTTCCGTAACCAAAGCGCCCTGGATCCGCTGGGATTTCATCGAACCTACCGGTGCAAACAGCATATCACCCCGTCCCAATAATCGTTCGGCGCCGGGACTATCCAAAATGGTCCGCGAGTCAATCTGGGAAGAAACGGCAAAGGCAATCCGCGAAGGAATATTGGCCTTAATCAGACCGGTGATCACATCCACCGAAGGCCGTTGCGTCGCCACCACCAAATGGATTCCGGTCGCCCGGGCCATTTGAGCCAGACGGCAGATGGAATCTTCCACCTCAACCGGGGCGACCATCATTAAATCGGCCAATTCGTCAATGATCACCACAATATGGGGCAAAGGTTCGCCTTCGGTCAACTGTTCGTTATATTTATGCAACTCCCTGACTCTGGCTTCGGCGAACATTTTATAGCGTCGTTCCATCTCGGTGACGACCATATGCAAGACGCCGGACGCTTTTTTAGCCTCGGTGACCACCGGGGCCATCAAATGCGGAATTCCGTTATACATCGATAATTCCACCATTTTGGGGTCAATCATGATAAATTTGACCTCGTCCGGAAACGCTTTATATAACACACTCATGATCATGGTGTTGATACAGACGCTTTTTCCGGAACCGGTGGAACCGGCTACCAGCAAATGGGGCATCTTGCTCAAATCCGCCACCACCACCTCGCCGCCGATGTCGACGCCAAGCCCGATACTTAACTTGCCGGAATTCCAAAACGATTTCGCCTCCAAGACTTCCCGCAGCGTCACGACTCGCGTCTCTTTATTCGGCACTTCGACGCCAATCGCGGCTTTCCCCGGGATCGGGGCCTCCAGTCGCAGTCCCTTCGCTGCCAAGGCCAACGCCAAATCATCGGTTAAATTTACGATTTTACTGACTTTGACGCCCGGCGCCGGTTGCAAATCATACCGGGTGATGACCGGGCCATGATGTACTTCCAGGACCCGCACCTGCACCCCGAAACTGGCTAAGGTCTCCTGCAATTGCCGCGCCTGGTCCAAACCCTGGTTTTTCAATATTTGCTTTGGTTCGCCTACCAGATTGAGGTCGGGCAATTTGTACGGCCCCGCTTTAACGGGAGGATTAGACAGCAATTCTTCCGGTTTGGCGTTGGCGGCGATCTTGGTCCCCGGCTTTGCTTCGGCCTTAACCTCAGCCTTGGTCTCCGCCTTCGGTTTTCCTTTTAAAAATTTCCGTAATGAAGCGGTTACCTGATTTTCCCCTTTTTCCGGATTGGCCGCGGCGCCCGGCGATTCCGGATTTACGGCCGCAGCAGGCGCCGCTTCATTAGCATAATGGTCATAGACGGCATTCGGCGGCTCGGCGCCCGGCGCCGCCGCCGGGCCGGGTTGTGGCGAAGGCTGTTTTTTAGCCGTTCGCCAGAAACGTTTGCAAATTTCAGTTAATGGTTGGTCGGCGACTAAGATCAACATGACCATAATCCAAGCCCCTAAAAAGACCAAGGTCCCAATCCGGCCGAAATTTCTGATTAAAACGACCGCGCAATAATGGCCGATTACTCCCGACCCCTTATACGCCTCATCCAAATTATCCATATTCAAGGGCACCGGACTCAACAAATGCAATCCGACCAACGTCAAGAGCGCAAACATCAGCAACGCCGCCAAACGCCGTTTGCCAATCCCGGTCCGCCGCCTGACCAACATTAAAATCCCGGTTGCCATTATAAAGATGATCGGCAAAATTTCGCCCTGTTCGCCAAAGAGATACTCCAAACCGCGTTGCAAGACCGCGCCGACATAACCGGCACCGTAAAAATACGCCGCCAACAAGGCCAACAAGGCCACACCTATCAGCAACACGCCGCAAATCTCCCGTTTTTGCTCGTTCCTACGCTGCTTAGCTTTCTTAGCGGCGCCAGCGTTGCTTTTTTTCCGTGCCATTATTGTTCACCCTCTTCCAAAATTGCGCTGGCAATATTGGCGGAATGGGCGGAGATCCGCTGTAAATTGCTTAAAATTTCCATATAGACCACTCCCGAACCGGGCCAACATTTCCCCTGATTCAACCGGTGAATATGATTTTGCCGTAATTCTTCCTCCAGTTTGTCAATTCCGTCTTCCCGGTTAACCATCTGTTTGGCCAAGTCGAGATTGTCTTCGGAAAATGCCAGACAGGCCTTATTATAAATATCGGTGATCTTGCTAAACATCAGCTCAATTTCATTGAGCGCCAATTCGGAAAATTGCATCTGTTCCTGACTGCGTCTTTCCGCTAAATGGGCAATGTTATTGGCATGGTCGCCCACCCGCTCGATATCGGTGACAATATGCATCATCCCGGCCAAACGCAGCGATTGCGATTCGGTCAACGAATTTTGCGATAATAACGCCGAGAGATAGAAAGTAATCTGTTCTTGCATATCGTCAATAATTGCTTCATCACGGTAAATCAAGTCCAATAAATGGCGTTGGTTTTTAACAAACGCCAGCCGGGTCGACTTGAGCATTTCTTGAGTAATGGAGGCCATATGGTTAATTTCATGTCCCGCCAAAATCAAGGCCAAAGCCGGACTTTGTAAAGCGCGGCGGTCCAAAAACGTACTGCCGTTCGCGGTGCTCTTGTCCTTCCTGGCAAAATAAGCATAACCAAATTTGGAGGCAAGACAGGTCAAGGGAAACCATACAGCGATCACGGTTAAGTTAAATAATAAGTGCGCCATTGCAATCTGCCAGGTGTCAAACCAACGGCCGGAAAAATTCTGGCCGGTCAAACCCCATTTAAAGACCGTCAACATAAAAACATGATAATAACTGTACAAATGCCAACTGACCGTTTTTACCAACAAATAACCCAACGGTAGGGAACTCAACCATAACAGACCGACTGTCAAACTAAACAAAAAATGAAAGCGGTTGGCCTTGCGGACAGTGGGCACCCGGTCCATCCCCAGTAACATATTGATGATCGTCGCCCCCACATTAGCGCCAATCACAATGGCATAGGCGCCGATTAAAAACTCGTATCTGGCGCAAGCCAGGTTAATTCCGACCATTGCCTGGGCTAAGACCACTACCGTATTACTGCTCCGAAAGATGGCCGCAATCCCCATCCCCACTAAAAACCCCAGCCAGGGACTGACTAAAAACCGGCTGAACACCGCCATCATTCGCAGATTCATGGTTAATAATTGCAGCGACTGGTGAATGATACTAAAGCTTAAATACATCAAGGCCAAATTGAACAAAACCTGCCCAAAATAATGCCAGTTGCGGCGTTTCCCATAAGTGTACAGTAAATAACCGAAGAACAACAATATAAAAGGCAGCGTCCGGGCGTTATAGGCCATTAACTGGGCAGTCACCGTCATTCCCAGATTGCCGCCCAACATAATCCATAAAGCCGGAAACAATCCCAACAAGCCGGCATTGACCAAACTTGAAATCATCCCAAAAGTTAACAAATTGCTTTGGAGCGCCCCCGACATCACCATGCCGCTAAACAAACTTAATAAAGGCCTTTGAGCTTGTTTTTCAATGATAATCCGAATTTTTTCGCCGACCATTTTCTGGACGCCGTCGCCCAACCGGGAAACAGCATATAAAAAAAGCCCTAAAGCTCCCAACAAACTAAGGATCCCTTCGATAACCTGTGACAAGCTGATGGCCTCCAAATAAAAATCAAATCAATCATGACTTAAAAAATTTAAGAAAACAGGAATAGCCTTGTTTTGCTCTGGCTTTAGCCGATTCTTGGAGTTCTCACCCTATTTCTATGTATTTTATTCTCTGGAAGCCCGACTATTTCCTCCCCTTCTTGTTATTAAAAAAAAGAAAAAACCTCAACACTTGAGGTTTA
>JASFQO010000102.1:0-7152 GCA_050115405.1 Bacillota bacterium | reverse complement strand
TGGGGTTTTTCCGGAAGACCGCGACCGCCGCCTTTTGGAAGGTGGTGGCCAGAGTACCGTCGACTCCGCCGGCCAGATTGCGCGGATCGCCCACAATCTCTCCCCATACTTGAAATGCTTTTTTCACCGCCGGATGCGTCCAGGGGATTTCGTGGTTGACCCATTGGTCATAGACATCGGGACCGGCGGTACGGACCATAATGTTTTCAATCCAGTCCGATAACGGCCAACCGATATCGGCCCCAATCGACCACGGCGTCTTGCCGGCGGCAACAATTTTCTTGTTGAGCGCAATCAACTCATCCCAACTTTGTGGGACTTTCCAGCCGTTCTTCTTAAACTGTTTCGGGTTATACCAGATCACCGACTTGTTGGCGACCTTAAAGTAAATACCGTATAATTTTCCACCGTAACTGCCAAGTTTCAGCCAGGTTTTGGCATAATTCTTCAATCGCGACTTGCGGATAAATGTCAGCGGTTTCAGTACACCCTGCTTGGCAAGTTCCCGTAATTTACCCGGATTGGGAAGAATCGCAATATCGGGAAGAGTTTTGGCTTTCACGGCCGTTGCCAAGACAGCGTTGAGATCGCGGGTGGTATTGAAATTTACTTTTACCCCCGCGGCGCGGCAAATTTTTTCAAAGATGGCCAATTCATTTCCACCCCAGGTACCGGTAACGGAGATGACGGAATTATCTCCCAGTGCAATTGGCGCCAATCCGGTCAGAACGATTAAACCGATCAACAACAAATACCCGAAAACCTTCTTTTTCTGCATCTTCTTACTCCTTTACCATTAATTTTCCCGGAAATATTGCTATTTCCATGTAAGTTAAATATATAGTTATTTTCTATCTTATTCTAAATCATAATTGAACTATTCACAAATGTCAATTGTTAGGATAAATTTATCCAGTAATCCATTTTTTGGAAAATAATAACTTAAGTTGCCTGCGCGAACAGTTCCGTCCGCAGCTACCGGGTAAAAACTTGAATCCCATTGCCCGACGACTGATCCCATCATCCGCTTTACAACTATTTAACGCCGGTTTCCCGGCCAATAACAATTTTTTCGCGCCATTTTAGCAGGAAATTCAGGCCGATTCAAGAATAGTCCGTAAGGAAACAAACGTAAGCGCTGCCCGCCAACCCCCAGGCCCGATTGTGTCCGGGCACTAAATAGAATGAAAAAATGCCCATAGCCAACAGCCAAATCATTTTTTACCCTAACGTCTCTGCCCCGGCTAGGCCGAACAAAGACTATGAGTGTAACTACTAACGTATTTTGATCCTCCATTCATGCCGCGCAACGGCACAAGATGTGAAAATAACTGTCAACTGATTCTAAATTTTAACCAAGGAGGACTAATAATGTCCGAGAAAGCAATTCATCCTTTAGCGGGGCAGAAAGCCCGTCCCGCCGATCTCATCCCCCAAGTGCAAATTGCCGCCCGGTATACCAATCCACCCGACGGTTTGGAACCGGTTAAAAACGGGACTTCCGGCCACCGGGGCCATACCGGGAAGGGTTTCTCCGTATACCATGTAGCGGCCATGACTCAAGCATTGGCGGATCTCCGCAAGGAGCAAGGCACTTTCGGCCCCTACCTGCCGGAATCCCTTCAAGATCAACCGTTGGGACCGGTAATCATGGGCAAAGATGTCCGGTTCGCTTCGGACTTAGCCCAACAGACCGCCGCGGAAGTCTTTGCCGCCAATGGCATGACCGTCTTGGTGCATCAAGACGACCACAGCACTCCGACCCCGGTAGTCTCCCATGCCATTTTGGGCCGAGTCGCCACCGGGGAAAAAGCGGAAGGCGTGATTATCACCGCCTCCCACAACCCGCCCGAAGACGCCGGATATAAAAGCAACGGTCTGGACGGCGGTCCGAATACCGCCACCAAACCGATTGACGCCAAAGCCAATTATTATTTGGAACATCAGGATGAAATCAAACGCCTTCCCTACCAAGCCGCCGTGCAAAAAGGCCTGATCGTGGCGACCGATTTCATCACCCCATATGTGCGGGAACTGGGGAGCGTGGTCGACATGGAGGTAATTAAGGGGGAACGTTTCGCCGTTACGCCATTGGGAGGTTCCGCCTCCGGCTATTATGAAGCCGTTAACGAACGCTACGGGACGCAAATCGAAGTAGTCCTGCCCGCCCCCGATCCGACCAGTTCCAACCGTTGTTACGATTGGGACGGCAAATTGCGGGGCGACCCCTCTTCCAAATATGTCATGATGGCGGTCAAAGGAATCCGGGAGAAATTGCAGGTCCCCTTTGTCGGGGCGAACGATAATGACGCCGACCGTTTTGGCGGCGAAGACAGCACCGGAATCCTCAATCCCAATCATGTCCTCTGTGTATTATTTGACTATCTGGCGGCCCGACGCGGCTTTAACTTGAGTATGGGAATCGGGCGTACTATCGGGACTACCCATATGCTCGACCTGATCGCCCAAAATTACGGCCGCCCCCATTATGAAGTCAATGTTGGCTTTAAACACTATGTCGCCGGTCTGTTAACCGAGAAATACGTCCTGGCCGGCGAGGAAAGCGCCGGACTTTCCCTGCCCCGCCGCGACGGAAGCCTGTGGGTAACTGAAAAAGACGGGATCGCCGCCGTCTTGTTAATGATGGAGGTCATCGCCCGCACCGGCAAGGATATCGGCGCCTTATACAGCGAACTGGTCCAAAAATACGGCCCACACCAATACGAACGGATCGACCTGCCGGCCTCGGCCGCCAAAAAACAACGTCTGGCCCGGTTAGCCGCTGACCCGGGCGAGGTTAAAAGGCTGCTTGACGGTAAAAAAATCGCCGGTCGGGCCCTGGAACGGCTCGTCTGCGGCGACGGCGTCAAAGTAGTGCTTACCGGCGGGATTTGGGTACTGAAACGCGCCTCCGGCACGGAGAATATTATCAAGGATTACCGGGAGGAACGCGGCGAAAGTCTGGAAAATGTCCGCCGGGCGTCGGAGGAACTCGACGCTTATCTCGGTTTAAATTGACCGGAACAAAAACTCCCCGTCCTACCGTACTCCCGGTAGAGCGGGGAAGTTTTCATTCTCGGCGCAACACATTTTCCAAATATTCATTGCGGATATTGCGATAAACATAAAAGTCGGAGTCGATCGAGACAATCTCCCGGATCTGTTTCATCTCGGAGATTACAATTAAAGTGGCGTCCGCAAAGTCCATCGGGACATCGGCGTATTTTCGCGACAAAGCAATAATCCGGGCGAGACATTCTTTGGTTAACGGCGTAATTTCCAAAGCGTCCCTTTGCACCCAGGTTAAAAAGTCAATTTGCGCCCGGTTATCAAAATCCAGCATATGCAAGACTTCGGTGACGACCGCCCATGAAGTATAGAGCCGTCCGAAATATCCCCTGAAAAATTCCTTTACCGCCGGATGGTAACGGTCATCCTTATCAAACAAGGCAATCAACGGACCGGCGTCAACGAGACATTTTCGCACTGATTTTGGCTCTCACTTTCTGTTTGTAGGTGACCGACCGGTCACCGGTCCCGCTGCCATATTTGCCGAAAAGCTCTTCTCCAAGGGCAAATGGCCGGGCCTTCAGCTCGTCCCCGGCCAAATACTTCTCCAGGGCTTCCTTAATCAAATCGGATTTAGCGAGCTTTTCCCGCTCGGCCACAGCCGCCAGCTTCTCTTGCAACTCCTTCGGCAACCGCACACTGGTCATCGTAGTTCCCTCCCTTGTAATACAAATTGTAATACAAAACCTTCGCTTTGTCAAGCGCTAATTTATTCTCTCCGGCACATTCGAATCCTCCACCACCAAATTGGTCAATCGCCCGATTTTTTCAATAATCACACTCACCTGATCGCCCGGTTTGAGAAAGACCGGCGGTTTCCGCACAAAACCGACCCCCGGCGGAGTCCCGGTGGAAATGATATCCCCTGGTTCCAATGTGAAGAGTTCCGACAAAAAGCTAATTAAGCAGGGAATCTTAAAAATCAGTTGATCGGTGCGGGAATCTTGCATTATTTTCCCATTTAGCTCCAATTGGATTCGTAACTGATGCGGGTCGCCCACTTCATCCGCGGTTACCAGGTACGGCCCGAGCGGGGCAAAGGTATCGCTCACTTTGCCTTTGGTCCATTGGCTCCCCCGCATTTGCAAATCCCGGGCGCTGACATCATTCATTGCGGTATAACCGGCTACATACTCCCAAGCTTCCGCTTCCGGTATCCGTTTCCCGGTCTTTTTGACGACTACAGCCAGTTCCGCCTCATAATCAACTTGATTTGACACCCGCGGCAAACGAATCGGACTACCCGTCCCCGTGAGTGAGGTCCGGAATTTGGTAAAAATCACGGGTTCCGTGGGAATTGCTTCATTAGATTCCAAAGCATGGTCCAAATAATTCAAACCGACACAAATAATTTTATTAGGATTAGTAATCGGCGCCATAACTTCCAAATCGCTCAACCGGTATCGCGCCTCATCCCGCGTTGCGGCAACCGCCAATAACGCGGCCGCTTGTTCGGCTAAAGGCAGCAAAGTCCGCATATCCGCAAAGGCCGGCCCATATTGCCGAAATTCTTCATGCGCCAACGCCGCCCGGACGATATCGATCACTACCGCGTCATTTAAGACCGCGCCGCTAAACTGACGGTCTCCCGTCTTAAAAGTCCCCAGCTTCATAATAGTCCCCTCTCGCTTCAAAAATTTGCGCATCGTCAATGCATTAGGATCCCTTATTATTACTCTTCTTTTTTTCATTTTTCCTTCAAGAACGTGAAAAAATTGATTTTGCCACAGGGTTGTTCCCTTATGAAGTTCTCATCAGCGTCGCGATTTTTTTTCTAATTTTAATTACGGCTTCCGGTAATAATAAAGAAAAGGAGAAGACTCATGATTATCCGCCTGGGTTACGTGGCCAACGCCCTGCGTCTCGCCGATTGCACTCCCTCGGGGGCGGTTACCTATAAAACTGTCAGCAAAATTCCGGATTTTGCAGATCGGGTCGGTCTTATTACCCGGGTCGCCCGGAGCAACCTCCAAAACACCCTGCGGATCCTCAAAGCCAACTTCTTTGATGGGATACAGGTTTATCGTTTCACCTCCAAACTGATTCCTCTGGCGACTCACCCCGACTTTTTATCCTGGGATTACCAGACCGATTTAAGCCCGGAACTAAAAGAAGTCGGCGATTTTACGAAGCAGTCCGGGATGCGGGTCAGTCTCCACCCGGATCATTTCACCCTATTAAACAGTCCGGACCCTGGAATTTGCGCAGCTTCCGTCCGCGACCTTCACTACCATGTCAACATTTTGGAAACGATGGGATTGGACTCCAAAGCCAAACTGGTAATCCACGTTGGAGGCAAGTACGGCGACCGCAGCAAAGCCCTGGAACGCTTCAAAACTCAGTATGCGCTCCTGCCACCCGGAATCACGGAACGTTTAACCTTGGAAAACGACGACCGCTGTTTCACCGCTTCCGAAGTTCTCCGCCTCGCCCAAACGATTTCCATCCCTATGGTCTTCGACCTCCACCATCATCAAATCCTAAACCGAGGTGAAAGTTGCGCCGCTCTCTTGCCGGAGATATTCGCCACTTGGGGAGCGCAGACTCCTAAAATCCATGTATCCAGTCCCAAAGACGCAAAGAACCCCCGTCATCACGGAGATTATATCGTTGCCGGCCCAGTCATCCGCTTAATTGAGGCGGCTAAAACGCTGCGCCGCGACTTTGACATCATGGTGGAAGCCAAACAAAAGGATTTGGCGCTGTTCAAACTCGCCACCGACCTGCGTCAAGCCGGTTATTGCCTCCCTGGTCCCGGAAAAATCCATTTGTAACATCACTTCGACGACAAAGAGAATCATCGTGGAAGCTGCCGTAATAGGTTTAACGTATAATACTTAAAATTAGATTAAACCAAATAATTTCGGCAGAAATAATACTACCTTGGGAAAATAAGTTATCAAGGCTAGAATACCGAGATTAATTAACAAATACGGTAAAATCGCCTTTGTAAGGACTTCCAGTTTAATCCTGCCCACCACGGATGTTACAAACAGGGCCACCCCATATGGAGGAGTAATTAACCCGATTACCAGATTAGTGACCATAATGATACCAAAGTGGACCGGATGAATGCCGATCGAGGTCATCAACGGCAAAAGGATCGGCCCCAACAAAATAATCCCCGGAGTGGTGTCCATAAATAATCCCCAGATCAAAAGCACGATATTGACCATTAGGAGTATACCGTAGGGATTGGATGTTATTTGCGAAATCGTCGTGACGATCATCTTAGGGACCTGTTCATAAGCTAAGATCCATCCGAAAACAGTCGACGTGGCGATCAATAAATAAATAATACCTACCCTCAAAACTACTTCTTTATCTGGATTATTAAGCAATGTTTTCAATTAATTTGCTGGTAAAAATTAATTTTCATGTCGTCTATTCGGCAGTCCGTTTTATCAGACGGAAGGCGGATGTTTGCCGCCCCTTTCCCGCTACTTTTTATACCCCAGATCTTTGGAAATATCTTGAGCCGTCGCCATGACCAGCTCACTATATTCCGGTAGCTTTTCCGGGGTCAGCCGGACACTGGGACCGGAGATACTGAGCGAACCTTCAAGCGCGCCGCCATAACCGAAGATTGGCGCGGCTACGCAGGCAATCCCCAAATCATGTTCCTCTTTATCAGTGGCATACCCGCGTTTCCAAGTTAGTTCCAACTCCTCCTCCAACGCCCGAGAGTCCGCAATGGTCTGTTTGGTAAACTTTTCAAAATGAATGTTTTTGATAATCTCTTGTCGTTTATTCTCCGGAAGAAACGCCAGTAAAGCCTTGCCAATGCCGGTACAATACAATGGTACCCGTTTGCCCACGATAATACTGGACTTAAGCGGGCTCTGACTTTCCACACCCTCAATCGACATCACCTCATTATCGCTAAGGACCCCGAGATGGACCGACTCGCCGGAGCGCTCCGACAGTTTGCGCATATAGGGGTCGGCGATGTCGCGAAAGACGAAACTGTTTGAGACCACGCTTCCCAGTTCGAAAAGGCTTAACCCCAGGCGATAAGTGATTCCGTCTTCACATTTCCGTACAAAGCCAAACTCCTGCATTGTCGCAAGCAACCGGTAGACG
>JASFQO010000101.1:0-7153 GCA_050115405.1 Bacillota bacterium | reverse complement strand
AAGCAACCTGATAATTGTACATATCCTGATAGTCGGGGGAAACTTTCTTTAACACCTTAAGCGCGGCGGAATATTGCTTTGCCTTGGTATAAGCGTTGGCGGCATCAAGATATAGTTCCCATTGCCCCTTATAATATTTGCGTTTTAAAGCTTTTTCATAAGCCTGGCCGGCTTCTTCCCATTTTTCTTTTTCCACCAAGCGGTACGCCCGGATCGCCGGGTCCAAAATTTCCATTTTAGTCTCGGCCGCCTCCGCCTGCTTCTTCATCCATTTAGTATAAGCTTCGCTTTGCGTATATTTTTGGACCAGTAAACCATTTTCGATTTCCGCATACTTCTCTTTATAGTCGTTTCCTTTAGGCATCGACCGTTTGTCAAGCTTGATCAGATGATACCCGTATTTGGTTTTCACCGGTTTGGTATATTCGCCGGCTTTTAAGCTCAAGGCGCTGTCGACAAATTCTTTCACCATCGTGGTTTTCAATTGTTGCACCGGCATCGGGCCATAGACGCCGCCTTTATCTTTGGAGCCGGGGTCGTCGGAATACTCCTTCGCCAATTTGGCGAAATCGCCCTTGGCGGCGACCTTTTGGTAAACCTCCTCCGCTCTTTGCAAAGCCTGGGCATCGGTCCGCAAATCTTTCCCGCTTTGGTCTTTTAAGCCGATTAAAATATGGCTGACCGTAATTTCATCAAGATAACCTTCGACTTCAGCCTTGGTGACCTTCATTTTGGCTTTTTTGGCATTAGCGGCATAAAGTTTTTGTTGTCCGAGACTTTTGGCGACCCCCTTGATTAACTCTTTTTTGCTGGAAACATTTTGCCGCTCCATATAGTTTTGCAACTCTTCCTCGGTCGGCAAATACTTTTTAATCAGTTTTTCCGCTTCCTTGTCAAGACCCTTCAGGTGTAACTTTTTGGTCTCTTTGTTTATGATATAATCATTAATTGCATACTGCAAAGCCATATTGCGGATCTGGGCCGCACTCATTTGCATTCCGTACTGTGCATACTGACTGGCTTGTTGATTAGCACGGTTGATATACTCATTAAATTTGGCGTCTTTGATTTTCTTGCCGTCAATTTTGACCGAGGGTCCCCGATAAGCACCGGTGGTGCGTTGACTTCGCGGAAAACCAATATAAAACAAACCTACCGTCATGGCCACTACCAGCACAATCACCACCGGCGCCAACAATTTTTGCGTCGTCCGGCGAATACCCATCATACCCATTTCCTAATTTCCTCCCTATAGTTAATTTCCAAAGGCCCATTCTTGTCGGCGACAGTTTTATCTGTCCCATTACAATAAATGATATTGCAGTCGGTTACTATTTTGTTATATTTTGTTAATTCGATTCCGTTACAATTAGTATCAATACCAAAAAAAAAAATAAGTCCTCTTGTCTTTTTTTGTCTCGGCAGCAACAAATACTGCTATTATTTTACCGAATGTCACGAAAAAAGTCAACCTGGAAAAAACGGCCCTCAACAAAGTTATCTGCAAAAGTATAGTCTGGTCTGTCGCATCTTGGTGGCGACATCGGCGTGAATTCTTTGGCTGTAACCCGCCGGACATTTGGAATTTTGATGGCGACCGACTTGGTGATCCGGGCCAACAACCCATTTAGTGACCGCTCCTCCGCCTAATCCCAGGATTGATTGGCGTTCTTCCATCATTTGAATGTTATAAATACCGGCCTGTCCCGGTAATGTATACCCTATATTTTCCAAACCGGCCAAAATTGCTCTTTGCCGATATAAATAATAGGGTGCATAACCGGCTTGCCGCAGCAGTTCCAATGCTTGCCGGGAAACCGTTTGCAACTCTTGGTCCCGGGCCAAATCCAGCCTCGCGAAGTTCTTCCGCCAACTGGCCGCCCGTTTTGGCGCCAAAGTATGAATTGTGAGATTATCGGGTTGCAAAGCCAGCACTTGCGCCAGCGAATCGCCGAAATCCGCCCCGGTTTCGCCCGGCAATCCCAAAATCAAATCCATGTTGAGCGCCAATGGTTCCCGCTTGACCAAAGAAACCGCCTGACGCGCCTGCTCTACCGTATGCGCCCTCCCAATCAATTTTAAAGTGCGCGCCTGCATGGTTTGGGGATTAACACTCACCCGGGTGACTCCGGCCCGGACCATGGCCGACAGCTTCGCCGGAGTAATTGTTTCGGGACGGCCGGCTTCAACTGTAAATTCACGGGTCAAATCCGAATAAAACGCCCGGCCGACCCAGTCCAGCATACGGCAAAAATCCGTCTCCCCCAGACTGGTAGGAGTCCCGCCGCCGATATAGATTGATTCCACGGTTAAATCCAATTCCCGGCAAAGGTCGCGGATCATCCTGACCTCCCACTCCAAAGCGGTTAAAAACGCCGGTACCAGATGGCTGTGGGTTTCCAGTGAAACCGCGGCGAAAGAACAATAATGACACCTGGTGGGACAAAAGGGAATTCCCACATAAATCCCGATTACCTTGGGCGGTTTGAAAAACGGTTTCTGCCCGGCCCCGACCTCCAGTAACAGCGCGGTTTTATCGGAAGCCAAGCCATAAACCGCAGTCAACTGACGCCGGATTTCCGGGGCGGTAAAGCCCTTATCCCGCAAATAATGATAGATTTTGGTCGGCCGGACGCCGCTTAAAATCCCCCAGGGCGGTCGGCGGTGGCAATAATCCCCCACCACCCTGATTACGCCCAAACGGATGAGTTCTTTCAAACGTTGCCGTCGGTCGGCCGGACTATAACGCGGGTCGGCAATCTCCCGGTCCCGATATTCCCAATTTCCAGACGCTCCGAGTTCGGGGGCGCAAACCTTCACCATTAAATCGGAGGATTGGTCGTAATCAATCACCAACAGCATGGCCGCTGTTTCATCCGGGGCGACCACTTCCGCCCGAGGATCGACAATTTGCAAAGCCGCGGCGACATTAAGCAGTTGCCGATCATCGGGTATCTTTATCCTATACCTCATCCACCGCGCCTAAAAAGGGGTTGCATTGCCGCTCATGCCCGATAGTGGTCGGATCACCGTGTCCCGGTAGCACTAACGTCGCCGCCGGCAGACAAAACAGCTTTTCCCGAATTGCGGTCTTTAATTGCCGGTAATCTCCACCGGGAAAATCCGTCCGTCCGATACTCTCTTTAAACAAGGTATCGCCGGCAAACACCAGGTCCGGAGTATAAAGCGAGATTCCGCCCCTGGTATGTCCCGGAGTCGCCAACACTTGGAGCGCGGTTTCACCTAACATTAGCTTCTCGCCCTCGGCCAGCGTCCGGGTAGCCGCCGGGCTAACCGCCTTTTGCCCCATAAATGCCGATAAATTGTGAGCGGGCGACAGCAACATCTCCCGGTCCGCCGCATGAATCAAGAGCGGAACCGGATAGCGTTGCAATAAAGCCGCATTGCCGGCAATATGGTCAAAGTGGCCATGCGTATTAAGGACCCATTGCGGTTGCAAACCGTGGGCTGCGATAAATTGAAGCACCGGCTCGACTGCGCCGCCGGGATCAATCACCCCGGCCGCCCGCCCGGACCAGACCACGTAACAGTTGGTCTCCAAGGGTCCAAGTACAAAACGATAATATTCCATAACATTACCTCTAAACGAAAGCGTCACTCAAAGGTTCCCGTTAATTTTAAAATTTTATTTGTCGCTGCAGTTCCTGTAAAACCGCAGCCGAATGGGTCAGGCCTTCCCGTTCTTCTGGCGCCAGATCGAGACTGATCTTTTTCTCCACCCCCTTGCGGCTGACAATACTAGGCAAGCTCAGACAGACATCCGTCAGGCCATATTCCCCTTGTAACAGGGAAGAGACAGTCAACACCGAATATTCATTGCGCAGGATGCTCTCCACGATTTCGACCAAAGCCAGGCCAATCGCATAATAGGTGGCGCCTTTGGCCTTGATAATCCGGTAAGCCGCGTTTTTGACGGCGTCAAAAAGTTCCTGTTTGGGCAGGGGACCGCAATCATGGCCGCATACCGGACAGTATTCGCTAAAACGCAATCCGGCGATATTGGCAAGGCTCCAGACCGGCACTTCGGTATCGCCATGTTCGCCGATAATATAGGCGTGGACATTGGAAGGGTCAACCTGACAATGCTGGCTTAAGAGAAAGCGAAACCGCGCCGAATCAAGCACGGTCCCCGAGCCAATCACCCGGCCCGGTTCATAACCGCTTAATTTATAAGTGATGTAAGTCATGATATCCACCGGATTGGAAGCAACTAATATCAAAGCCGCGGAGCCGGTCGCCTTGATTTGGGTGATAATTTCTTTAAAAATGGCGGCGTTACGGCTTAGGAGGTCAATCCGGGTCTCCCCCGGCTTTTGATTGGATCCGGCGCAAATGACAATCAAGTCGGCGTCGGTACAATCCGCATAGGTGCCTTGCCGCACCAATACCGGACGAACAAAGGCGATCCCGTGGTTTAAATCCATCACCTCTCCTGCCAGCCGTTCGGTATTGACATCAATTAAAATAATCTCCGCCACTACCCCGTTAATCATCAAACTATAGGCAAAAGTTGACCCAACCAGACCGGCTCCGATAATGACGACCCGGCTTCCCCGTTCTTTCTTTTTCATAGCGTTCAATCCTCCCCAAATTGTTGGTTTGCTTTCAGTAAAATAATACCAGATTTGTTTACAGAGTAATAGCTTTTTTAGGTTAACCATTAAAAAAAGGCTTCCGAAGCCGACCGCTATTTTTCATCCGCGAAAAGAAGCGCCGCCGGCGGGCGCTGGCGGCGGCCAAAGATCCACAACTGGAGATGAAACTGAAAAATATGCCGATCGCCTTAACCGCCGCGCTGATAGACGAGTATATGAGGCCGATTCTGGAAGCGACCAAGACCGGAGATTTTAACATAATTAAAAACATGGAGTCGCTGTAGAGAAAAGGCCGGCCTTGTCCCGAACAGTCAATCGTTTTGCTTAATCCTTTAATTCATCCCAATTAGGAGATTAACAACTTCAACATTCCGAATAGCCGCAGGCGATACACTTGGCGCAACCTTCCCCATATCCGAAAGTATGCATCCCGCAGACCGGGCAAAGATTATACCATACTTTTCCTTTGGCCGGGCCGGTTGCGGGCGCCGCCGCCGGTTGTGGGACAACGCCGGCCGGTTCCAATCCCAGCTCCAATTGAGGTGATGCCATCGCCTCGTCTGAATCCTGCTCCAATTTGGCCCGACTCTCCTGGAGAAATTGGCCAATAGCATCCGGGACCGAGCGGACCCGGTTCGGCCCGAAACCGACGAACCGGCTGCCTCCGATGCCAATCAATTCGTCCGCTACCGCCTCCGGGTCAACCCCGCAGCGAAACGCCAGCGAAATCAAACGGGCAATCGCTTCGGTAAAAGCGGCGATGTCGCTGCCGGCCTTGCCGATTTGGGCAAATAGTTCAAACGGGTGTCCTTCATGCAAATTCAAGGTTAAGTATAAATTACCCTCCGGGGTTTGCCGGGCGTCGGTTATCCCCTGCAATCGTTTTGGCCTTTTAATCGGTTGCAAGTGCCCCCATGCGCCGTAACTGAGCGGTTGGGCCGCGGGGACCGGGACCGGGGCGTTTGTCCCGGCTTGTCCCAAACCCAATTGCATCGGCTGATTATCCAGACTGCCGTCCCGATAGATCGTAATCCCTTTGCAACCCAGCCGGTACGCCAACCGATAAGCTGCCGCCACCTGGTCTGTAGTGGCGTCATGCGCAAAATTAATCGTCTTCGAGACCGCATTGTCGGTATACTTTTGAAACGCCGCCTGCATCCGAATATGCCATTCCGGCTCAATATCATGGGCGGTCACCAACACTTCCCGCCATTCCGGCGGGATCACCGCAATATCCCTGGCGCTGCCTTGCGCGGCAACCGTTTCAACTAACTCTTGGCTATAAAAACCCCGTTCTTTAGCGATCGCCGCGAATACGGGGTTGACTTCGATTAAACGGTCATTATCTAAAATCTGGCGAGTAAAAGCCAAGCTAAACAACGGTTCAATTCCGCCACTGGCATCGCAGATGATGCTGATCGTCCCAGTGGGGGCAATGGTAGTAGTGGTGGCATTTCGTAATAACGTCGGATTGGGGCCGTCGTAAATGCTGCCCTTAAAATTAGGGAAGGTCCCCCGGGTTTGCGCTAAAGCGACCGAAGCCCGTTTCGATTCACGGTCGATAAATTGCATCATCTGTTCCGCCAATTGCAAAGCCTTTTCCGAGCGGTAGGAGATCCCTAAACGCAGCAACAAATCGGCCCATCCCATCACCCCAAGGCCAATCTTCCGGTTTGCCTTGGTCTGCGTTTCGATTTCCGGGACCGGAAACCGGTTGGCTTCAATCACATCATCCAAAAAACGCACTGCCAGACGGGTCACCCGGCCCAATTCCTCCCAATCGATCTCCCAATGGGCGGAGTCTTCCCGCCGCCGGGCCATTTTTACCAGGTTGACGGAGCCCAAATTGCAGGATTCATAAGGCAATAAAGGCTGTTCGCCACAGGGATTGGTGCTTTCCAACTTCCCGACCTGCGGAGTGGGATTGGCCCCATTAATCAGGTCGATGAAGATCACGCCGGGGTCGCCGGATTCCCAGGCCGAACGTACGATTTGGTCAAAAACCGAACGCGCCGCCAATTTTCCGACCGGCTGGTTGGTGCGGGGGTTAATCAGGTAATAATCCTCGCCCTTGTCTAGAGCCTGCATAAAAAGGTCGGTTAGCGCCACCGACAGATTGAAGTTGCTGATCTCCCCCTTCTGGCGCTTGGCCGCAATGAATTCCAAAATATCGGGATGGTCAATTCTTAAAATCCCCATATTGGCTCCCCGTCTGGTGCCCCCTTGTTTGACAGCCTCCGTGCTGGCATTAAAGACTTTCAAAAATGATAACGGACCGCTGGCGACCCCGCCGGTACTGCCTACCTGGTCATTTTGGGGCCGGATGCGGGAAAAACTGAAACCGGTGCCACCGCCGCTTTTATGGATTAGGGCCGCCAGTTTTAAGGATTCAAAGATGCTCTCCATTGAATCTTCAATTGGCAGCACAAAGCAGGCGGATAATTGCCCCAATTCCCGTCCGGCATTCATCAGGGTCGGTGAATTCGGCATAAATTTTCGCTCATTCATTAACCGAAAGAAGGCGGCGGCGGTATCCG
>JASFQO010000100.1:0-7200 GCA_050115405.1 Bacillota bacterium | reverse complement strand
ACAATATCAGCGTCATTGCTGCGGTCGTGGTGGTCTTGCCATGGTCGACGTGACCAATGGTCCCAATGTTCACATGCGGTTTATTCCGTTCAAACTTTTGCTTTGCCATCTTGTTTTTAACTCCTCCTTCAGATCTCAACCCTATTTTATAACGAAACTAACAAACAAAATTCTACGGCAAATTAAATTTTCCTGCTTACCAATTGATCGATCGCCAAATACTAAAATAATCTCCCAAAATCACGCTTAAACCGCTTTTTGGATTTCAGGACAAGCTGCTCCGCTTAATCTTTAATCTTCTTTAATCCGATAACGCGCTTTGTTGCCATATTGTTGCGCCACCAATATTTCACTATCGATTTGACAATTTGGTCCAACCCATCGTCTTCTTGTAAATATGCGATCATTCTGTCAATATATTCGGGAAGCAGTTGATAATTGAGCCCCTGATGCTCAATCTGTTGTCCCACCACATACACCGCGGCATGACGATACCTCCGCCACGGCTGCAAGCGGTCTTCTTCCGCCAAAAAATCACCAACCGAGAGCATATACAAACGATAGAGATTTTCCACGGTAATCTCGGCGGCCGATGCGGCGATAAAATCCAACCGCGCTTAATTCCATAGGCCTTATCCTCATTACCGTCAATCAGCGCTCCGCCATTCAATATTTTGCGGACGCTCTCCCGCGTTGAACCAATCTGCTCAATAGACAGCGTCGCCATAATTTCATCTTCCATCGCCGCTATTCCATATTTCCCATCAGAATAGGCGCCGGCCAGGGCTGTAGTCAACTGCGTCGTCAGATTAACTTTAGCCGGAAGCAGCGCCAAGCGCCGCCCCTTAAAATCAAGTAACGGCAATTCCCGGTAAAAGCTCTCCTGCAATGCGGCTAAATACTCAGTCAAATTTTGGGGGCCGAATTTATACTTTAGTTTTTTAAAGTCCAAAACGTTTTGATCGCCGAACATTGCCGTAAAGGTCTTTAGTTCCATAACCGTCTCCTGCTTTTGATACCTTCCGGTATCATTAAGTATCAATAAATTATATCCTGTCAAAATGCCCCCTGTCAACGATTCATTTGAAAAAATAAAAAAACCGCTCACAGCAGTTCTTAATTTCAAAATTCTCTATATACGCTCTCGTTTTCCGGGACGTACTTCCTTTCTCACATCCCGCTTCATTTCTCCAACTGGAGCCCGCAATCAGAATTGAACTGATGACCTCATCCTTACCATGGATGCGCTCTACCTACTGAGCTATGCGGGCGGTATAATCTTGGTTGCGGGGGAAGGATTTGAACCTTCGACCTTCGGGTTATGAGCCCGACGAGCTACCAGCTGCTCCACCCCGCGATTTAAACTTTTCCATTCCGGCGACATTCAACTTGCCGCTCATGCCTTAAGCGAACCCAAGATTCGCCCCTACTTTGTGGTTCGTATTCACACTTCCCACTTCCCATTGTGGTTTGTGTCTTTTCCCACTTCTCACTTCTCACTCCCAACAAAACAATGACAATTGTTTTGTTGTTTGGTGGAGGGGGAAGGATTTGAACCTTCGAAAGCGTTGCTAACAGATTTACAGTCTGCCCCCTTTGGCCACTCGGGAACCCCTCCGGTACCGCGCCGTCTGTTTGACGCAAATATGATTATAATACAGGGAAGGTCCTGTGTCAATGATTTTTTTGTTTCTTTTTATCCCAATGTTTTGAAAGATGGCTTTTCAGGGGTAGGTATAACGAGGCCATCCGGAAGCGCTGAAAAAGGTGGTGGCGAGATTTGCCGGATTGGCTGACGCGCCGTGAAGATCCGCCCATTGCGTTGTCACTCGGACACTAAAATAATAAATGAGAGCCAAGTACCGTTTTTCGCTCGTCCTTCGGGAAAACCTGTTAATCTCCGGTCTCCTGACTCATGCCAGGGCATGGACGTTAGAGTTAATACTGTACCAAATATTGAAAAAACCGGCGATTACGACTGCCGGTTTTCTTTCTTTATACGCAATTTTCATCCCGTTTTTCAAGGTATCGTTCCAATTTACGTTTAACTCGTTGTAACGCATTATCAATCGACTTGACATGACGGCGTAAATCCTTAGCAATCTCCTGATAAGAACGGCCGTCAAGATATGACATTAAAACCTTCCATTCCAAATCGCTTAAAAATTCACCCATTTTGTTTTCGATATCCGTAAATTCTTCCCTACTAATCACCAGTTCTTCCGGATCTGTTACTTTAGTGCCGGATAAAACGTCCAGCAACGTCCGATCCGATTCTTCATCATAAATCGGCTTGTTTAAAGAAATATACGAATTAAGCGGAATATGTTTTTGACGAGTCGCCGTTTTAATTGCGGTAATAATCTGGCGGGTAATGCAAAGTTCGGCAAAAGCCCGAAATGAAGCTAATTTATCATTTCGAAAATCGCGGATTGCTTTATATAACCCAATCATTCCCTCTTGAATGATATCTTCCCGATCAGCCCCGATCAAAAAATAGGAACGCGCTTTAGCCCGCACAAAATTTTTATATTTATTAATTAAAAATTCCTGAGCATTATCATCCCCCTGACGGGCGGCGTCGACAATCGTTTCATCCAGCATCTCATCGTACATTTCGACCATTTCTCTTTGCGGCTTTGCTCCCAAATCATTCGCCTCCGGCTGCTTTTTTGATACTGGTTATCAACAGTTTCATGTTTATTATCAAAAACAATAAAAACTTATTACCTGTCCTTTAAAAATATTACATAAAAATATTATACAATAGTTTACATTTAACCGTCAAGTAATGGATTACATCATTTATTGCCCCACACTTTTTGCATTTTACCACTTAAATTACATAAACACAAGCTTTCGAGGCAAATCTTCATTTGGCAATAATCACCACCCTATTACCAGTCGAAATCATCCTCCGAATGCGATCCTATTCTATAATCTTTAATCTTTATTAATAAACGCCTTCACGACGGAGATGGTTCCCGCGCCGGTCCGATTAAACGAAAAAAATTCCTCTAAAAACATAGGAATTTCTGCAATTATTACAAGGCCGCCACATAATGATTTATCATTATAGCATCTATCCGGCCTATCGAATTCAAAAGACAGTATTTTCACCCTAACGTTCATGCCATACTGAAAGCTGGAGGCTGGAAGCCAATGTCATCAAGCTTGGCTTACATTAATTACCAAAAACGTGCCTAACTATCACATGTTATTTAAATCATCTTTAGCCGGTTACCCGGTACGCGAGATTCGGCGCCATCACCCAGACCGCCGATGGATTTTGCCTGATTGGCTGAGCTTAAAGTCTCGACATTCGCGTCGTCAAAAGTCGTGTAGTGCAAGGAACGACCGAGGGAGGAGCGCAGATAATACTCGCTGTATATCGAGCACCGCAGCGACCTAAGAGTCGCTTTTTGAAAACACGCTTTAAGTTTGCAAAAACGATCTCCAGCATTCATCATTCAGTTTAAGTGACGCAGCAATGTGCAGCTTTTCACGGCGCATCAGCCAATCCGGCAAATCCCCCTTACCTCCATCAAATTTAAAAAATCTTTTTCTTTACTCCATTTCTTGTAAGCGCGGCTTGATGACATTGGGCTAGGCTGGAAGTCAACGGCCATACTGGAAGCTGGATGTCAACAACCTTATTGAGCTGCAAAAAATCAGTGGTTTTATCCAGCCTCCAGCTTCCGGCATCAAGCCTCCAGATTGCTCCGCTGCCGCCTGATTTCATATAAAGCGATACCCGTAGCCACCGCTACATTGAGGGAGTTCACCCGGCCCCACATTGGCAGACGGATACTCTGATCACAATGCGCGGCGACCAAACGGGAAATCCCTTTGCCTTCACTGCCAATTACCAATCCAATCGGTCCTTGCAAGTCCGCCCGGTGAAATTCGACCTTTCCGGTCATTTCCGCGGCTGAAAACCACAGACCGGCTTTTTTCAAGTCTTCGATGGTCCGGGTTAAATTGGTAACCCGGGCTACCGGGACATATTCGATAGCGCCGGCCGAAGCTCGGCTGACCGCCACACTTAAACCCGCCGCCCGACGTTCCGGAATAATAACGCCATGGACCCCAGCCGTCTCCGCCGTCCTGATGATCGCGCCCAAGTTCTGCGGATCTTCCACTCCATCCAGAATTAAAACCAAAGGCGGTTCGCCTTTTTGAGCCGCTTGCTCTAAGATCAACTCGACCGAAGCATATTTCCAACCGGCCGCTTGCGCGATGACCCCTTGATGGTTGCGGGTGGCCGCCATCTTATCCAAGACCGACAGTTCGAGCAAGTTGACCGGAATACGCTTGCGGGCGGCCAGGTCCAAAATGATTTTCAGAGAGCCGGTAGCCTCCCCCTTTAAAGCAAAAATCTTATTAATTTCATGACCGGACCGTATAGCTTCCAGTACCGGATTACGGCCTTCAATCTGTTCGTTGCGTATGTGCTGTCGGTCCATTTACTACTCCTCTTGTTTAAAATAGATCAACCCTTAGTTCCCGCTGGCGATTAGCTGTTCCAAAACCGGCGCCCGGCCGCAACTCATCTTGCCTTCGCGGCAATAACCCCGCGTCTCACAAGACGGACCGGAGAGCTGAAACAGTAACGGCGCCACTTCGCGTACTAACTGCCGCATTTCCAAGGCCAACTGACGAATTTCCCATTGGGCGCGCATACAGGTGCGAATCTCAAAAAAATGCAACAGGCTGCGGGCATTCATGGTCACCACAATTTTGGTCTCACAAGCGTTCGGTAGGACAAACCGGGCGTCTTCCGCCGGAATTCCCGCCGTCAGTAACTTATTATAAGCAGTTTCAATCTCCTTGATGACCTGATTATAAGTAGCCAAGGCCTCCGGATTTTGGGCAACCGTAGGCGGCGTGACCGCCTCAAATCCGCCCATTTTCACATAACGTTGGGATTGTTGCGAATAAGAAGCGATGCGATGCCTTACCAATTGATGGGTTAAAGCCCGGCTGACCCCCTCGATTCCAAACGTAAAACTGACATGTTCGACCGGGGAATCATGCCCATTCTCCTGCAACTGTTTTAACAGCCGGGCCACCTGCTTGGGACTTATCCGCTCCAGAATATCCGCGATGCCTGCCGGTGAATAGCACAAACGGGCCGCCGCCGCTACCAAATGATCCGGTTCCGGAGTGAAACTTAACAACTCAACCTTTAACATCGGTATCCCCTCCGCTGAAATTAATTGCCTGCCGAAGCAGTTCGACCATTCGGCCGGTTTGGCCACTTAAATACAAATAGCCAATCAAAGCTTCAAACGCCGTGCTATGCCGGTAGGTGATCGGGTCGCTGCTCACGGGAATATGACCGCTTTTAACATTACGCCCCCGGCGTAGGATATCGGCCTCAACTTCACTTAAAAACGGTTCCAATTGGGCGGCCAGATTTGCCTGAAAAGAAGCCCGCACCATGGTGATGGCCCTTTTGTGCAGGGTTTTCGTCTTATTTGGCCCGCCCATCACCAACTGATTACGAATATATAATTCATAAACCGCATCGCCGACATAAGCCCAAACCGCCGGAGAAAGTTCATCGGGATTAATCCGGGGCAAATTAAAAAAATTCCCTTCCACCATTAGTACCGCCTTCAAAAATAATAACTGTTGATTTCGCCTTTACTTTGCTATCTCCTGCAAAAGCGGAGTCAATTCGCCATGATAGTAAATGACTAATTGATGCAGGGGGCGGGTCATCGCCACGTACAACAATTTGATATCCAGTTCTTCTTCCCGGTAGTTTTCCCGGTTGGCGTTAGCGATCAACGTCACGTCAAATTCCAATCCCTTCGCCAAATAAGAAGGGACAATAATGACCCCGGTTGAATACTCTTCTTCCTTCCCGGCAATCAGCACGGTCGCGACCCCGGCCACTGTTAAGCTACGATGAACCAGCGCTGCTTCATCGTTGGTTTTACAGATGATTGCAATTGATTTAAAAACACCACCCTGTAAAGAACGAATCTTGGCTCCCAACGCGCCAATAACGGCGTCAAAGCTCTTGAGACCGATGATTTCCACCGGTTTCCCATGCCGGATTACCGGTTTAGCCAGTACCGACTCAAAATCCCGCAGATGTTTGATCACTTGGTTGGCTGCTGCGACAATCTCCACGGTAGTCCGGTAACTCTGTTCCAGGGTCAATAACTCACAGCGGTCAATCCCAAAAACCCGCTCCCGCAGTTGCCGCCAGTCTTTTATTCCCCGGTAAGCATGAATTCCCTGACTTAAATCACCCAAAATTGTAAAAGTACTATCTTTGACAATGTTTTTCAGGACATAAAATTGAAAGACGCTGAAATCCTGAGCTTCATCAATTACCATATGTTTGACCTTAAACCGTTCCCCCCAGCCGTAACAGAAATATTGCAGGTAGATCAAGGCTGCCAAGTCTTCGTACTCCACCCAGCCCGCCTTCAGGTTGTTCAAGGTGGCCACGCGAAGATATTCGGCCACTTCCGCCGAAATTTTGTCCCCGACCAATTCGCGAAACAGCCCGGTATCGGTAAATAATTCCTTATAGTATTGCAGAACCTTCACTTGCTTGCGTCGCCCGAAGTACTCTTTAACCCCTTTAGCCGCGAATTCCTGTATCTTGGCCACCAATCGGTCTTTGGTTTCAATCGTCCGTATAATCCACTTCCGGCGGGCCGGGGTATCAGGCTTGGTCATCTTCAACCGGGCAATCTCCAGATTACAACGGGTCTGCAATTTTTCAATCCGAAGGTCTTTCTGTTCTTTCAGCCGTTTGCGAAAATGTTTCTTCAGTTGTTCAATTCGCTGGTAAAATGGCCAATGTTGATAATCGTGATCATAAAGTTTCCGGATCTCTTCCGGCCCAAACACCACCCATTTTCCCACTCCGAAAGCTTCCTGCGGTAAAATGCGCTCTTCCAGCCGGGCGGCATAAGCTTCGATCACGTCCTTAAAAAGCAGGGACGACTTAAACTCCGCCGCCGCCCGAATGAGCCGGTTGGTGTCTTGCTGCGCTTTGCCGGGGGAGGCATTCACAAAAGCGATTAGTTTATCATAGGTCCCCCGCACTTTTAATTTCGCGCCGATCAAGTCCAAAGCCAAGTCTTCAAAGGTCGTCTGTTTGACCAACTCCACCCCTAATTCGGGCAAGACTTCCGAGATATAATTAAGAAACAACCGGTTGGGGGCGACAAT
>JASFQO010000099.1:0-7204 GCA_050115405.1 Bacillota bacterium | reverse complement strand
CAGCTCATCTTTGGTCCGAGCGGAAAGCACTTTCTTGATATCGTCCGTTTTAACCTCCCTTTCGCCGCTACTGCTGGCGACATAAATATTAATGAAAAAAATGGCGCACGGTTTTCGCCACTTTGTTATTTTGTAACGCTATCAATCTTCATTCATCAAATACTTCACGAGGGCAATCCCACCTACAAGCAACTTACAGCTATCAGCGTTCTTCCCTTGCCGAATCATAATTATGAAACCCCAAAAATCTTTACGGGTTAACTGGAGCATCTCAAATATCAAACCGAATCGTCCGCAATTTACTGACTTACTCATTTTTTAATTGCGTTTCAAAAAAGAATATATCACCTAAAGTACCATCAGGATATTCGGAATCCGGATAAGTTTTTACAAGCCGATAATTACCATTGGTATATTCGTTAACCACATTATCCCAAAAATATACAGAACTACTGTTCTCCGGATGACGTTTCAATTGCCATCTGCCTTTAAACATATCAAAAAGCTTTTTCGCCACATACTTGCCAACCCCACGCCGGCGGTATTTATACATGATAAAAAATTCAGCCAAAGAATAATCGGTTTCTTCATGGGCCTCTGGAAAATCATTAACCATCGCAAATCCAGCTAAATTACCATCAACCAAAACATTGCCGAATCCCGGAAACCTATTTTTTCGTAGACGCGAATCGCCCGTTGATTAAATAATGCCACCGTCAGTCTTAGTTGTTGAAGATTAAATTCTTTTAAAGCAAAATCAAGACCCGCCTTCACAAATAAGTATCCGTGACCTTTGCCACACCGAGCCGGTTGCATGCCAAGTCCGATATCGAGGATTTCAAAATTATAAGCATCCTTTTCCACAGTTGGGATTTGAGCCGATTTCCCAAAGCAAAAATAGCCCACCGGATCATTACCTCGGTCAAGGCAGACGTAATAATCGCCGTTCATCAGTTCTCCGACCGTAGCGTCATTCTTTTGGAAGCTGTAGATTGAATATTCATTTTCATAGGTCCACTCGGTTATCCGAGCGGCATAGTCGATGGTCATGGGGATAATGACCTCCTCTTAATCCCGAAGCATAATCTGCAATATTTTCTTATCCGTATCGCGCATACCTTCGCGCGCCATTTCACTTACGGCTTTTATGGTGGTTTCGGTATTGTTTTTAAGGATACCGTCTCCGCCATGAAAAGACTGCCCGCTGACATACATCATATAGCCCATAATGCCGGCATCAACAGCAGCGGAAACTTTAGCCGCACAACTTGGCTTGGCCCCATCGCAGACCATGCCCGGACAAATTCCCAAGGCGTTGATGATAGTATGTTCAATTGTTTCCAAATCTGCTCCGTATAAATAGGCAATCCCACATCCCGCGCTTACTCCTGCGGAGACTGCTCCGCAGAATGCCGACACTCTCCCGATTCCACTCTTTTGATGAATGGTAAGCAAAGATGCAAGCACCAGTGCGCGATACAGTTTTTCTTCACTGCTGCCTAAACTTTTTGAAAACTCGATGACCGGTAATGAAGTTGCCATACCCTGGTTGCCGCTTCCCGACAAAATCACTACCGGCATTTCACATCCGCTCATTCGCGCATCGCTTCCGGCGGCCGCGGCTGCCCGGGCGCATATACGGATGTCGTTATTGTCATACATTTTTAGAAGTGTTTTTCCGACCTGAGCGCCCCAAGCATTCGAAAGCCCTTTCGAGGCGATAGCGCTGTTATATGCGATCTGGCGGTCGATCAGTCCCCTAATGTCATTTAGGTCAACAGTATTGGCAAAATCATATATATCCTTAGTGTTCAATATACTGTGGTCAGTCAGGTATATACCCGTAACTTCCGCTTTCTGCTGCGCTATCATTTCACCATCCCGTTCAAGCAGGACCAGATTGGTATGGTACTCCTCAATGACAACTCTTGCAGTATGTTCATTGCCATACAAAATTAATTCAATATAAAACGGTCGGTTATTATCGGCGGGAACAACTTGAATCGTGCGCATAGCCAGATACTGCTTGATTTGCGCTTGCCGCTCTTCCGTAATCCCGGCAAGCACCTGCAGTAAAGCCTCAGCGTTTCCTCCAACAATACCCGCGGCCACGGCTGCTTGTAAGCCTCGCAAATTGCCGGTATTGGGGACAACGACACTTTTGACATTCTTAATAATTGGGCCGCTGACAATAAGCTTGCTGCGCAAAGGCTGTTCTCCCAGTAGATCACGGCATTTTGCCGCCGCGTACGCTATCGCGATCGGTTCGGTGCATCCCGTTGCGGGGATCATTTCTTCCTGCAATATTGTGATATAGTTTCGATAAGTTGCGCAATTTCTTTCCATGGATATTCTCCTCTTTTAATCTTGTTGTTTTCAGGACGCAGCCATAAGCCGAGAAGTTTATGGCTGCGTCCTTTAAAAAAATTTTCAGAGCGCAACAAGATCCCGCACTATTTTGCCGTTCTTTGGTTCTAACACGATTGCGTCGGCTTCGCCCACCTGGGTAGTACACGCCAATTTTGATTTCCCATTTACTTTCAAAAGGCAGCGACCGCAAATACCATGGTCACAAGCACTGTGACGATAATAAGCCACCGAACTGTCATAATGGTTTGCAATGTAATCCAAAACATCCATAACCGTCCAATCAGGACGGGATGGCACTGCAAAGCTTTGAAATTCAGGCTGTTTCCCGCTATCAGGGTCATGTCGATATACCTTGACCAGCATTGTTCTTAACCTCCTTCTATTTTGCAAAATCAGCATTTTTAAAGTTTAAGTCGTGAACTTTGATGTACGTTGGGATTGATTCATCCTGGCCTTTGGGAATCTCATATTTGGTAACCTTGGCCTTACGCGTACGGAATGTCATCTGCCCGTCTTGATCGGTGACCAAAATCCGGACTGCCCACTGATTGTTATTCACCTCGCGATAGTCATGCCGCATATGGAAGCCGCGACTTTCCTTACGCATGTTGGCCGCTTTAAGACCTGCCAAGGTACAGGTAAGCAAATTTCGCGCCTGCAACGCGCGAATCCAGTCGAAGTTATAGTGTAAGCTGGCGCAAGGTACGGATATTTCGGGAAGCTCTGCTTCCAAATTCTCTAAAATTGCAATTGCTTTTACCATATTCGCTTCGCAACGGCAAATCCCAAAACCAAGATCTGCCGCTTCCTCGATTTTTTTAATAAACTGCGCGCCGGTTTTTCCCGTAGCTTTTCCGAGCGGAGCCGCCATTTTTTCGAGAATTGCAACGATCTCATCCTGATCCTGTTCGGTTAGGGCAACATTTTTTACATATTCGCTCGCGACGCGTCCCGCTTTCCATCCCTGGACCAACATTTCAGTCGTTGCATCGGCAATACGGCACGCGCCAAAAACGCCGCTGCCAACTTCGCCCGCAGCATATAAACCTTCCACAGAGGATTCCATATCTTTGGTAATGACAACACCACCCATCGTATATTCGAAAATAGAACCCACTTTGATCTTCTTGCCATTTTTGAAAATACGGTCCCGGTACTGTTCAATAGAATCACCATGATAGTAACCCTTGGGATACAGCAGCGCTAAAAAGCCCATATAGCGGTTAAAAGTTTGATTAAGCTGTTCGTCTGTCATCGAACTAAAATCATAATACATACCATCGCCAGGCAGACCCCGTCCTTCCCCGATCGCTTCAGACCAATAATAGGTGGTTACCAGTTTTTCCAACTCACTACCTTCCGCAACTTCGCGCATTTCCTGCGGAATCGCAACAGGTTTTCCATCTTTATCGGTCGAAAGCAGCCCCGTGTTCGCCACGGTTTCATAGATAAACGGCATCAAAGACCCCTTGATATTTTCCGGTTCCAACGCAGTGGGGCAGGGCAGGTGAAATTCCAGATCCGCTAAAGCGGCGCCCGCCCGGTAAGCCATCGCCATCCCGTCGCCGGTCATATCCGAATTGGTATTCTTAACGCTGAAAGGTTGATATCCGCCGGTGGCTAATATAACAGCTTTTGCAGAGAAGCAGATAATTTCCCCGGTATATATATCTACTCCAATCGCTCCGGTTACTTTGTTCTCCTTTTGAAGCAAGTCGACGATCATGACATCTTCAACAATCTCCGCTCCGGGGTTTTCTTTCAATGCCTGCAGCAGGCCGCGCCCCATGCCGCGCCCGGTAAGCAGCCAACCGCCCGGAGCCATAAAAATTTGCTTTTGTCCGGCGCGCTCGGTCCATTGATGCATTTCATAGACACAGGCAGGCGAATCTTCCACATATTGTTCCGCAACATCCTGCTCGCTCAAGAAAAAGCTTTGCTTGATAATCTGCTCAAGCAAAAAATCCTTTGTTAACGTGTCATCGCCACCCTCAAAGCCATAGACGTGCTTAGCGCTGTGTCCATCCATCGCATATGATCCGCCGATCATAATTGTATTCCCGCTGTTACCGACTTTACCTTTGGATGCAATGATCACTTTTACCCCGGCGCGGATTGCCTCCACTGCGGCATAAACGCCGGCGCCGCCTCCGCCGACAACCAAGACGTCGGTGATCATTGTTCTGCTCACCTTAAGTACTGCCATTTTCTTACCTCCTCGTTAGAATTGATTTCCCAGTTATTGAATAATTTTAGGTGTCACAGCCTGATAAACCGTGTCGCCTTTTCGCGCCTTAAATTCAGCCTGTGCCCGCTTAATAATATTTGCCTCTTCAAGCAGGCGCAGCCCGGCAAGGGCCAGCACCCGCGCGGCGTAAAGCATCCCTTTATGCCCGATGGACATTCCCGCGCAGGCGGTAAACTGCCACGTATGGCAGTTGGCGCCGATAGGCGCCGTACAAGCGCCGAATTGCGCTGTCGGGACGATCCAGGTTACGTCGGATACATCCGTGGAGCCAAAAACAAGTTCCTGCCGGCCTTCCATCGGCAACACCTGCTCGTGAAGCAGATCATTCTCCATAAGCTGGCCGTTCATTTGACCTCTGATGCGCTTCAGAAGATTGCTATCGGTACCGCTTAATAACTGGGACGCAAATTCCTTTTCTTCCGGTGACCATTGCGAGAGGAGAGCCTTTTGTAGACATTCATGCAGCAATTCATTCAGCACATTGTTGGGCAGTATATGCCAGCAACCGGAAAGAAGCTCGATCTTCACGTTTGTGCCCGTCATCAGTGCCGCTCCGCGGGCAATATTGCAAATGCGGTCAAAAACCGTTTCGACCACATCTCGTCGCAGAGCCCGAACGTAATACCATGATTGCGCTTCCGCAGGAACAAGATTGGGTTCACCGCCACCGTTGGTAATGGAATAATGGATACGTACGTTAGCGGGTACATGTTCCCGCAGATAATTTGCGCCAACATTCATTAGTTCGACGGCGTCCAGTGCAGAGCGGCCCATTTCCGGCGCTGCGGCGGCGTGTGATGCTATGCCGCTGAATGTAAATTTGGCGGTGTTCATTGCCAGCATGTCCTGTTTCAAAACCATGTTGCATTGCCAGGGATGCCATCCCAGGGTGACATCCAGCCCGTCAAAACAGCCGTCCGCAGCCATGCGGATCTTACCGACCATTATTTCCTCCGCCGGACAACCAAAATAACTAATTGTACCCGGAAGGCCTTTTTCTTTCATGGTTGCTTGGAGCGCTAATACCGCCCCAAGCGGAGCAATTCCAAGCAAATTATGCCCGCACGCATGGCCCGGTTCTCCCGAATGAGCTGCTTCTTTATGACCGACCGGCTTTTGGCTCATTCCTGCTAAAGCGTCATATTCACCCAAAAATCCGATTACCGGTTTCCCGCTACCCCAGGTTGCCGAAAAAGCGGTTTGCAACCCGCCAAGGTTTTGTTGAATGGTAAATCCCTTGGCTGCCAGTTCTTTGGCAATCATTTCCGCAGCATGCTCTTCTTGCAGTGCTTGCTCGGGATGTTGAAACAGATCATCGCTTAACCGGATCAAATACTCCTTATTTTGGGCAATCCAATCCTCAGTTTTCATTTTTTTCACACTTTCGAAGCTTCAGACAAAAGTCGCAATAAGGTTTGCCTGCCATTTTAGTGCCCGTCCTTGTAAATTCAATGTCCGGGTTAAACCCTTCAAACAGATAGCCGTCGCGCTGGCAGGAAAGTAGCAAACCGAGTTCGCTCAGATGATGCTTCGCATACATTTCGGTATATTCGCAGCGCGTAACATTCATCCGTATACATTTCGGCGTGCTTTCGACCACTTCCATCTCAAGCGCGCCGCCTTGACTGAATGCCGGCAAGACCCTTACCAAGTGTTCCAAGGAATTGCCACCGACAGCCGCCGCCAATTCTTTTCCTGCTTTTCGCGCTAATTCTGCGATTACCCCCTGGGCGATTGCACGTGTCTTTTCCCAGCCAAGCTCCTTGGCAAACGCATCCAGAAATGGGGCTACCATTAAGGCTTCAATTTCCCGACGCAGTAAAATGGGAACTTCGTTAATTCTTTCCATGACTTGTGCCTCCTTTGATTTGATAAGCTATGATTGCATATGACGATATTCGTCATATATTGATAAAAATTTTTTAGCTTTTACTTTCCTCATCATGATCGACATAATATTCATCCATTGAAAACAGTGGAGTACGCGTAGCAATATTGGTAATCCGCACAAAATCCTCCGCGGCTTTTTCACCACCTAATCTCGCCAAAAAGTTTTGAGCAATCAGCCGGTCGACCTGGCGATGTTCCCGATTAATCAATCTTCCTTTTTTAGTAATTTTCAATATATAAGAACGCCCATCCTCGGGATTTGGTATTCTTAAAACCAGGTGTTTGGCTTCAAATTTTTTGATAATGCTCGTTAGCGTACTATTCGGCAGTTGCACCCGGGCGCGTATATCTTTTAACGCCATTTGATCATGATCATCGATAGCGCGTAAAATACGTATTTCCATCAACGAAAGGTTCTTGGCGGAGAATTTCCCATATTCCCGCTGAATCGGTATCCGGTCCAAATTCATTGCCTGAAACAAATCATGCAACGTCTCATCAATGCGGTCTACTAAATCTTTATCCAATGCTCCTCCCACTATGACGAACTTCGTTGTATTCTGTTTTTAGATTACTACTGTACTATCATTTTGTCAAGAGTCATTCCGAATTATTTATTAAGGATTTATCCGCCTACCCCTCCATTCCGGAACTCACAAAAGTCACCCCGATGAGCGCTGCCCGTTTTTAGATGGC
>JASFQO010000098.1:0-7212 GCA_050115405.1 Bacillota bacterium | reverse complement strand
CCGGGGGTGATTTCATTGCGAAATGATTTTCCGATTTGCGCAATGCCAAAAGGCAGTTTCATCCGGGTCGTGGTTAAAACATTATTAAAATTGACAAAAATCCCCTGCGCCGTCTCGGGACGCAGATAAACCACAGCCGCGTTATCTTCCACCGGACCCATAAAAGTTTTAAACATGAGATTAAATTGCCGGGCTTCCGTCAGTTCGCCGCCGCAGGCCGGGCAACGGTCACCCTCCAGATGATCGGCGCGAAAGCGTTGTTTGCACACTTTACAGTCGACCATCGGGTCGGAAAATCCCGCCACATGGCCGCTCGCCTCCCATACCCGGGGATGCATCAAAATACTGGCGTCCAGACCCACCAGATCGTCCCTTTCCTGGACTACCTTACGCCACCAGGCCCGCTTGACATTGTTTTTCAACTCCACTCCCAAAGGACCGTAATCCCAACAACTGTTCAAGCCCCCGTAAATCTCACTGGACTGAAAGATAAAGCCCCGCCGTTTCGCTAACGAAACAATTTTTTCCATAGTCGCCGCGCTTATTTCCGCCATTTTCAACCCCTCCATCTCATTTATTGCAACAATATCGGACTAACTGTGATTTCAATAATCGCCGCCACGAATAGCAATATCGTAATCAAGGCCAGATAGTAACGGGCCTCAAGAAAAAACAGCCGTAACAACGGACGGCGTTGCTCCGACATATGGTGTTGCCAAATGAGGCAAAACGGAATGGTCCCAAACCGCAGGCCCAGTCCCACCGCAATAAAAAACGCCGGTAATTCGAAGACGCCATGCAAAAATAACCCCAAGTAAAATTGCCGCGCCGCAAGGCCATTTTGCTCGACCAACTGTTGCATAATCCCAATGGCCAGACCATTACCCATTAACGAAAGCAATGGAAAAATGCCCAAAAAAACACCTAAGCAAATTGCCGTGACCGAGGCAATTAAGTTATTAAACCAAATAATTCCAATTTGAATCCAGACCGGTTGCCCCTTCATCAGCAGGGCAATCTGCTTTAAACGTTCAAAAAATAATTTTTGAAAAGCCCGGGTGATTTGCGGATTGCTACCCTGTAAATAATAGCCGCCCACCACCATTAAAATAAAAAATAAGGTAATTGCGATAAAATAAGGCCAATCCCTCCGGATCAATTTCTTAATCTGTTCCATTCAACCTCCAATCGCGTCGTCCGTCATTCATGGTTCGTGGTTCTAAAAAAGCTTGTAACTATTTAACCCGAAAACCCCAAACCCGCACGTTTCCTTCTGCGCCCTGAACGCCAAAACGGCTCAAAGCTTGTTTCCCCATAAAAAAGAAACCATCCGTCCTGGTCAGGGACGAGAAGGTTCCCGCGGTTCCACCCTGTTTGACCCGCTAAAGCGAGTCCACTTCAAAATGAATGACTCCAAAGCGCCTTCCCGGGATTACCGTGCCAAGTTTCACCGGCGCTTGGCTCTCTACAACGGAATAATCCGGTACTTTTCTTCTTCATCGTCGTTTTGAAAATATTTCATTGCAAATCTTTAATAACTATATCAAATCGCCGTCTTCCTGTCAATGCTGGATTTGCGGTTCCGCACGCTCAATCTCCAAGGTGCATTTGCTGATTAGAGCCGCAACCGCGCCTATAATCGCCAATTGCGGCGCCAGCAACACTCCCACCACCCCGGCCGTGACCGGAATCTCCACTAAAATTTTCTCGTCTTGTTTGACCCGAATTCGAGTTACGTTACCTTTGTGGGCCAGTTCTTTGATCTTTTCCACCAATTCATTGCCGCGCACAAAAATCTCCTCTCGAGGGCCGCGTTCTTCCTGTTCCAGCAAGATCAAAGCCTCCACCACATCCCAATTGCGCGCTTCCAAAGCTTTCTTGGCTTCTTCATAACTAACATTCATCCGCTCGCGGATGATATCGATTTTTTCCAGATTCTCCACCGGTATCGCCTCCGTTAAATTTTCCGAATTCATCTGCAATAGGTTGCCCCTTTTGCACTATTATAATTCAAGTCAGTTGAGAATCTGATCCAAAAAAAGCTGCGACTTAAGCGGCCGGTCCAGACGATATTCGATAAAGGCCCGTAAAATTCTTTGGATTGTCTGCCGCTGATTTCGGGTTAACGGCAAGCGGTCCAACTGACGAATATCAGTCACGGCCAATTGGGCTAAAAACAGTATTTCCGCCTGACTGATACTGTTTAAATCATGAAAGTAAGCAGCGCAGTCGCAACAGACCACCCCACCGGACTGCGGCGTGAAAAAAAGCGGTTCTTCCGGATGCGCCCGACCGCAATGCAGGCATTGTCCCAATTGTGGCTGATAACCCAGATAATTCAGTAAGCGGACCTGAAAAGCCAGATTTAACAGGTCGGGTTGCCCGGCTTGTTCCAAGGTCAAAAAGGCGGCCAACAAAAACCGAAAAATCTCTCCGGCGCCTTCGTGTTCCGGGATAAACCCATCCAGCAAATCAACCCAAAAACTGGCATAAGCCAGCTTCACCAAATCTTCCCGGAGAATGGCAAACGAGCGCAGTAAATCGGCCTGACTCAACTGGTCCAAATTGCGCCCGGTAAACAACATCACGTTAAGATAGTTAAAGGGCAAGGTGGCGCCGATAAAGCGGCTACGCTGGCGGCGCGCCCCCTTGGCCACCGCCTCGATCTTGCCGTGGTCTTCGCTTAACAAGACTAAAATCCGGTCGGCTTCTCCTAAGTTGCGCGTACGCAGCACAATGGCTTTGGTCTGATAGGCGCCCATCTAACGCCGCCGCAACCAGGCCAGGATGAGCGACAGGACCACGCTCAGCAAAATACAGGTCGCCAAAGGGAAATAAACCGTAAAATTGCCGCGTTTAATCACAATGTCGCCCGGCAGCCGTCCCAGACCGGGAATTTTCCCGCCCAGCCATAAAAAGGCGCCGAGGCCTAAAAGTACCGCGCCGGCGATCATTAAAAGTTTCCCGATTCCGGAAAAATCATTCACCACGGTCACTCCTTCATAACACTTACTTCCCCTTATAATACCGATCTTTCTCACTATAGATACAGCCGCAATACCCCTGCCGGTACAGGCCGTACTCCTTCGCAAGCGCCTGGCTGCGCCGGAAGCCGGGGCGAAAATCTTCATCAATAAAAGTCAAGCCGTTTTGACGGGCTAAATCATGACCGATTTCACAGATCAAATCCCGGTTCTGATAGGGGCTGATTAGCAAAGTAGTGCTAAATTGGTCGTAACCCAACTCTTTAGCTTTGGCGGCCGTTTGCGTCAGGCGGACCCGGTAACAGACTTCACAACGTTTTCTAAATTGCGGGTCGCACGCAATCTGCGCCAAAAAATCCTCCAGTTCATAACCGGGCGCGACAACCACCGATAATTCGCGGATTGCCGCCAGTTGTTGCAAACCTTCCAGACGCCGCTGATATTCTCGATAGGGATGAATATTGGGATTATAAAAAAAGAGTGTTGGCGTTATTCCTTCCGCAAGCAAGCGTTCCGTGGTAAAACAGGAACACGGACCGCAACAGGCATGTAATAACATGGACATTTAGGAATATTCCTCCTTGTGTATTAACCTCCATGCCGCGCAACGGCACAAAAACGAGTGAAAATGAGTTTTAGTCGCACCTCATTCCTCGCGCCTCGTGACTATCTCCCCAAACAGGCCTTCCTGCGGTGGGCTGGCGGTCTTAAACGGCTTTTTCAAATGTTCATAGGCCCAGCGGGTGGCGACCCGTCCCCGGGGGGTCCGGTTGATAAAGCCGATTTGCAGTAGATAGGGTTCATAAACATCTTCGATGGTTTCGGATTCTTCCCCAATCGAAGCGGCAATTGTGTCCAGCCCGACCGGGCCGCCGTCAAATTTTTCAATAATCGCCAGCAGGAACGTACGGTCAATACGGTCCAAACCCAGCTCATCCACTTCCAACATGGCGAGCGCCTGGTCCGCCACTTGGACGGTAATGATTCCTCCGGCGCGGACCTGGGCGTAATCGCGCACCCGTTTCAAGATCCGGTTTGCAATCCGCGGCGTTCCCCGGGAACGGCGCGCCAGTTCGGCGGCGCCGGTTCGATCCATCCCGATCTCCAAAATCTGGGCCGACCGTTCGATAATATGCTGCAATTCGGCGGGAGTGTAAAACTCCAACCGGTTGATAATCCCAAAACGGTCGCGCAATGGCGCTGTTAATGAGCCGGCCCTGGTGGTCGCTCCCACCAGGGTAAACCGGGGTAAATCCACCCGCACCGAACGGGCGCTGGGACCTTTGCCGATCATAATATCCAGGGCGAAATCTTCCATCGCCGGGTACAGAATCTCCTCGACCGACCGGTTGAGCCGGTGCACTTCGTCAATGAACAAGACATCGTTGGCTTCCAGATTGGTCAAAATCGCCGCCAAATCGGCCGGCCGTTCAATCGCCGGTCCCGAAGTAATCCGCAGATTAACTTGGAGTTCATTGGCAATAATATGGGCCAACGATGTCTTGCCTAACCCGGGCGGGCCGTATAACAAAACGTGGTCCAAGGCTTCGTGGCGGTTTTTGGCCGCCGCGATAAATATTGTCATATTCTCCTTGACCCGTTGCTGCCCGATGTATTCGGCAAAACTACGCGGCCGAAGGTTATATTCGTTTTCCAAATCAATTTCCTGCTTGGCGGTGCTGATAATCCGTTCTTCCATTATCGTTTATGTCACTTTCTGCCTAAATTTTTCAAGGCGCGGCGCACCAGTTCCGGAGTAGTCAAATTGCGCTCCGTGGCCAGTAGCTCTTCGACTACAGCCACCGCTTCTTTTTGCGGATATCCCAGGGTAACCAAGGCTTCCACCGTATCGGCAAAGACGCCGCCGCCCCGTCCGGCGGTTCTCCCGGCGCGTTCTTTAGCGGACACGCCAACCAGTTTTCCCTTCAACTCCAAAATTAACCGTTGCGCCGTCTTGAGCCCAACTCCGGAGACGCCGGTCAACCGTCGGGGGTCTTCATCCCGAATCGCTTCTTGAAATTGCGCCGCGCCCAAGGTCCCCAAAAGCGCCAGCCCGGTCTTCGGCCCAATCCCCGAAACATTGATGACCTTTTCAAAAATGGCCTTGTCTTCCAAAGTGAGAAAGCCAAAAAGGCTGGCGTCATCCTCCCGCAGGTGAAAATGGGTATAAATTTTGACCGGACCGGTTTCCCGGCTCAACGCCTCCAAAGCGGATAGCGGCATCAACACCCGGTAGCCGACACCATTGACATCGATGATACAACTTTCACCGCTCACACCGTCAACTTTACCGGTTAAGGTGGCTATCATGGATTTACTCCCTTCTCGTTACTCGTCGTTCGTCGCTCGGAGGACCAAAAACAATAGTTAACAGCCAAAAGCCACTCATGCCTAAAATGCGTTAGCGAACAAAACTCTTTCGCCTCATTGCTACGCCTTCCGGCTTAAGGTACTCATTTTTCGCGAATGGGCATGGCAGATGGCAATGGCCAAGGCGTCGGCCGCATCGTCCGGTTTAGGCAGCTCGTTTAAGCAGAGCAACATTTTCACCATTTCCTGAATTTGCAGTTTTTCCGCCCGGCCATACCCGACCACGCCTTGTTTCACCTGTAACGGCGTATATTCCGCAATCTCCAACCCCGCCTGCTCCGCCGCAAGTAAAATCACCCCGCGGGCCTGACCGACCGCCAGCGCCGTCCGGGTATTTTTATTAAAAAACAATTCCTCCACCGCCAGGGCGTCCGGACGGTATGCGGCAATTAAACCTTCCAATTCCCGGTAAATCTTATGCAACCGCGCCGCCAGGGGCCGGGCGGCCTCAGTCCGGACCACTCCGTACTTCACCGGTTTTAACCTGTTCCCCTGCTGGGCTATGAGTCCGTAACCCATAATCGCCGTCCCGGGATCAATTCCTAAGATTAGCATCAGCCTGCCTCCAATCTTAATACATTCGCCCCGGGAACCGCAAAATCCTTTTGACGGTTTTAAAAGCAACCAATGGCCGGCGCCTTTTTCACATAACCATTCCGCCGTCGACATTAATTACTTGACCGGTGATATACGTCGCCAAGTCGGAAACTAAAAACAATACCGTATTGGCCACATCTTCCGGTTTGCCGTATAAATTCAACGGTATCCGCGCCAATATCTTTTGGGATACTTCCTCCGCCAACACCTGCGTCATATCGGACTGAATAAATCCCGGCGCAATCGCATTCACAGTCACGCCCCGTCCAGCCAGTTCCTTGGCTGTAGTTTTGGTAAGGCCGATCAAACCGGCTTTCGAGGCCGCATAGTTGGCCTGCCCGACATTACCCGTCAGCCCGACGACACTGGCAATATTGACAATACTTCCCGCATTCTGTTTTAGCATCTGCTTGGAAACCAACTTGGTGCAGATAAAAGCTCCGGTTAAATTAATCTTAATCACCAGATCCCAATCAGCCTGTTTCATCATCATCAACCGGGCGTCTTTGGTTATTCCGGCGTTATTGACCAGGATATCTATGCGGGAAAACCGGTCCAGCACCGCTTTCACCACTTCTTTGGTCGCCGGTTCGGAAGTGACGTCATGTTTCAAAGCCAGCGTTTCCACTTGATACCGTCCCGCCAGTTCCGCCGCAGTCGCCGCCGCCATAGTGTCGTTAATATCTGTAATAACCACTTTAGCTCCTTCGCCCGCTAATTTGGCCGCAATCGCCTTACCCAGACCTCTGGCGCTCCCGGTAACCAAGGCTACTTTGTCATTAATTCCCAAATCCATCAATTTTCACTCCTTTTTTCTTCTTAAAAGAATAGATACTTCCGTAAAAGATTGTCTTTCTCCTCTATGCCAACAAAAATAAATTTATTGATCAAGGGTATCGGCGGACTGGTACTCGTTGTGATACTGGTCAAAAAGATGGGCAAACGAAAAACGACCCCCAACGGTCGTCTTTCAGAAACCCGAAAATCTAGAAAGCGTTAAAGCTTTCGCCAAACAAGCGGACTGACAATCCGCTTGTTTGTTTATATTTATATTATTAACCCCACCCCAAAAATGCAAGAGCGCCGTTGGTATTTTTTTGCTATAATAATAACTATTTCAGGAATACTTGGTACCGTTTCAAATTTAAAACCGGCCTGAACTTCAACTTGTAGTTTCGTAGACCCCCTGCTCCAAGGTCGCTGCCTACATTCATCAATTCAAGGCTAGGGTTGATTTTATTAAGCTCCCGGGTAAATGCGA
>JASFQO010000097.1:0-7227 GCA_050115405.1 Bacillota bacterium | reverse complement strand
ACCAATACCATTCAACGCGGCATTTTCCCGGGCGTCCCGGATCGCCTCCGGCACTACTTCGATTCCGTAAACTTCCCGGGCCTGGCGCGCTAAAAAGAGCGTCAAGCTTCCCACGCCGCAATAGGCGTCGACTACCGTTTCCACCCCGGTAAGTCCGGCGCATTCCCCGGCTTGATGATACAAAACCTCAGTCTGGACCGGATTGACCTGAAAAAAAGACCGGGGAGAAATCTTAAAGCGCAGTCCGTCCAACTCAGCGACGATAGTCTCCCGGCCCCAAATCACCCGGGTGCGCGGCCCCAGGATCACATTTCCCCGACTGGTGTTGATGTTTTGGACAATGCTCTTGACGGCGGGATCGCCCTCCGCCAAAGCGGCTCCTATTTCGGCCAACTTGGAGACGTCTTCCCCATTAGTCACCAAAACCACCATAATTTCACCGCCGGCAAAACCCTGCCGCATTAACACATGACGCAGCAAGCCGGTCCCGGTCCGCTCATCATAAATGGGGATTTGATATTCCCGGATTAGTTCTAAAAGTGCGGCGGCAAGGCGGTCCATTCTCTCCGGTTGCAGCAAGCAACCGGCCCCGGGGACGATCCGATGGGTCCCCTGCCGATAAAAACCCATGATCACCTTTCCGTCCGCCTCTTGTCCCACGGGATACTGAACTTTATTGCGATAATGCCAAGGTTCAGCCATTCCCAACACGGGATGGACCGTCACCCCGGTCAAGCCGCCCAACCGCTCGATGGCGTCAACCACTCGTTGGCGTTTCAGTTCCAGTTGAGCAGCGTAGTTTAGATGTTGCAACTGGCAGCCGCCACATTCCCGGTAGACCGGGCAAGCCGGCGCGGTCCGTTCCGGGGCCGGTTGACACACCCGCGTCACGTATCCCCGGGCAAAATTCTTTTTGACTTCGGTAATTTCAACCCGGACCGTCTCCCCTTGCAACGCGCCGACCACAAAGACGGTGAAATCGCGGTAACGACCGACTCCTTCGCCTTGATGGCCGTAACCGCTGATCATGACTTCCACCGTCTGGCCGGGGCGCACCGGAAGATTGTCCCGTTTGGCATTATTAGGCATTGACTTTGAACTTTTCATTTTTTCACCCATGATTTGAGCCCGTTTCCAAGCGTCGCATCAGGTTAACCCTCCATATAAAGAGAAAAGCCATGTACTCATGGCTTAATGTTTCGGCTAATCTGAATTTTAACCTAATTTTTTTGACAAACTTGATTGCCAACTGTGCAAGACGTTTTACAAGCGGATTGACAAGAATTTTTACATTCACCGCAACCGCCGGTTTGAACCGTACTTGCTAATTTGCCTGCCACGAGAGTTTTAATCAATTTCATTGCGCTACCTCCGATAATAATATGATCACAAGAGCATAAGGTCCTCAGCATAAACTGTAGTCGGCCCATAAAAAGTATATCGTAAAACGAAACAATCGTCAATCAAGTATTTGTCTTCTTAATCCCCGCTTAATACGGTCTCCGCCAACGTCTGGGACGCCGGCCCCAATACCGCCGGATGGGATACGGTGGGTACCACCGGTATCTCCAATAATCATCGTATCCCCAATAACGGCGGTACGGCACCCGAATGCGTCGCCCGGGCCGGTATTGTTCCGCGGTTAATTCCGGGTTAAGCTCGACGATCTCCTCCACCGTAATCCCAAAGTCCTCGGCAACTTCCTCAAGGGTCTCTCCAATCGCCAAAGTATAATCGCATTCCCCTTCAGGCATATTTTGGTAATACTCATTATACATAGTAATATTCACCTCTTTAAAATTGATGTCACTACCGGACAAGATCAAGGCATTTCGTTGCCTTTTCTATCCCCTTTGCCTGTTTGGCAAGAACATTCGTTAGTGCTGTTTCTGATTTTATACTATGTACTTTGAGCCAAAATGTTCATCAAAAACGGTAAAAATCTTAAATTAAAAGCGCGTCCAGTAACTCAAAAAAACCCGCAAACGTCTTGGCGGTACAACCAGGATTGGCAATCCGCATCCCGGCAACCCGCACTCCCGTCAGGGCAAAGGCCATCGCCATCCGATGGTCGTCATAAGTCGCCACCGTCACGACGCGGGGGAGCCCGGGCCGAATAATCAATCCATCCGCTTTTTCCTCGCAATCAATCCCCATTTTGGTCAATTCGGTCCGGATCGCCCGCAACCGATTGGACTCGTGATATTTGATAATCCCGACATTTTTAATCACCGTCGGGCCGGTAGCAAAAGGTGCCAACGCCGCCAGGGTCATGCTCTGATCCGGGGTCGCCCCCAAATCCGCCGTAATGCCCGGGTAAATGCCATCGCGCGGTCCGGTTACCCGAACCCCATCCGCTTCTTCTCTAAGCGCGCCGCCCAACTGTTGCAACACTTTGAGAAATTGAATGTCTCCCTGTAACGCGCCCAACCTTACTCCCTTGACCAATACCGAACCGCCGGTCAAGATAGCCAGAGCATAAAAATAGTTGGCATTGGAGATATCAGGCTCAATGGCATAGTGTGGCGCGCCGTGGCAGGTTTGCCCGGCCGGGATAATAAAGCGTTGATAGTCATAATTTTCCGCCGTCACTCCAAACTGCCGCAGCATCGCAACGGTCATGGCGACATAGGGTTTGGCGGCCACTGGGCCATCAATTTCAATTTCCAAATCAGTATGCCCGCCCGCCCCGGCCAGGAGTAACGCGCTCAAAAACTGGCTGCTGATATTGGCCTGCAACGTTACCCGGTTGTGACGGTTGCCGGTCCCATAAATCTTATAGGGTAAACAGTTTGGTTGCCCCAAAAAGTCAAACCGGGCCCCCAAAGCAGTCAAACTGTCCAACAATGGTTGCATCGGCCGGGCCATCATCTGGGGCGAGGCTTCCACCAGGTATTCGCCCGGGCTTAAGGCCAGCAGCGCCGTAAGGAAACGGGCCGCCGTCCCGGCGCTGCCGACATCAATCCGGGCGCGGCGTTCCGGGATCAGCCCGCCCCGGCCGTGAACTTTGACCCGGCGGGCCGTTGCAGCGACTTCCAACTGAAAACCCAATGTCTGTAAACCGGCGATAAAGTTGCGGCTGTCGTCGCAAAATAACACGTTTTCCAACTCCACCGGCTCCGTCGCCAGGGCGGCCAGCAACAACGCCCGGTTGGTGATACTTTTCGAGCCGGGCACGGTTATCGTACAGTTCAGCGGTTTAGTTAATTGCGGCACTTCGTAAAAATCCTGCGAATGCATTCCCTACCTACCTTCCTGCGGTTGATTTGCTATTCTATATTCACCCGCAGGCGTTTTTTTCCTGCCGGAAAGGAGCGATTTCAAGAAGATGGCTCCCGCTTTTAATTCCTTGTCAATATAAAACCTGACCGGATAAATAGATCACGGCCAGGGATTACTACATAAATAATAAAAAGGTTTTCTGAAAAAAATAGCTTTTTTATTTCACCACCTTGGGCGCATCAACCAACCGTTAACCGTAATCGTAAGGGTGGCTTTGGTTTGAGCCCCATTGGCGCCATAAGCGGTTAAGGTATAAGTCTTGGTAACATCAGGCATTACCCAAATCGAACCGACCGGAACCCGTTTCGGCAGGGTGATCCCATCACTGGTTACAATCGTGCAGTAAAACGCATTTTGGGTAATCCAACGCAAATTGACCATCATCCCCCGTTTAATCTTAGTCTTACTCGCCTTAAAACCGCTGATTTGGGGAGCCTGGGTTGTAACGACATTAACCGTAACAGAAGCGCTGGTAACTTCGCCATTGAATCCGGTCGCCTCCAAAATATAAGTTGTGGTTGTTTCCGGCCACACTACGACTGAACCCTGTAACGGCCGGACGGCTTCATCCTCTTTTTCAATCCCGATGATCCGGACACCGGCGCCATTTGCCACACTCCAGCGGAGCAACACGGTTTGACCGGTAGTAACTTTGGTTGCGGAGGCTAGAAAATATCTGATCTTCACATTACCCTTATTACCAACATTAACGGTAAAACTTCGGCTGACTACGTTGCCATTGATACCATAGGCAATCAGGGTGTAATTGGTTGTAACCATTGGCCACACTTCGAGCGAACCGGTCACAGGCAAAACTTCTTCATCTTGTTTTTCCATCCCGAGCAATTCAACCCGAGAAGCGCCGGATACCTGCCAACTAAGCATAACGGTTTCCCCCGCATTAATCGTCGTTGCATCAGCTGTGAATTTCACAATTCTAACCGCGTCGGCAGCGAAGACGCTACCGGCCATCATGAATGTCAACATTGCAGCCGCCAATAACCATTGGATTCCTTTTCCCGGTAACTTGTTGCTAATCATTTCTCCTACCCCTTTACTATTTTTTGTAATCATAGCAAAACTAAACAAGGCTATTGCTTTTAGCTTTCAAAATACGGTCGGAAATCGAATTAAGCCATAATCCTTTCTAAGGGCGCCATATCCTGCGCCGCAAATACCAAGGTTGTCCGGGAACCGTTTTGGTAGACTTTCAAAAAATTACCGTTTTTCGCGATCCCATCAAGCATCTCTTGATAGTTATAGCCAATCACAGTTTCATAATTTCCGGTAAGACACGCTTTTTGATCCGCGGATGCAGTTACATTGTCCGTGGCAAAGGCTAATCCGAAGCTTACTACAATCAAAAATGTCAAGACTAGCAATTTTTTCATAATCTACACTCCCCCATGATAATATTAATGCCAATTTTGAATTTGCCTATTTTATTTGAGCGCCTCCTTCAAGAATATCCCTTCTTTCTGCCACAACATTAAAATTGACCCGTTTTAAATATATTTGGTGAAACGACAACCAGCTTACATAATTTACCTATTCGCCGAAAAATCGGCCCTTCCTGCTTGCAGAAACGGGCCGACAGTATCGCGCCTTTTTTTGATCATAAGACTTATCAATTGGTTTCTTTACCGTTCTTCCGGTTGAATCTCACGCATTATCCCATGGGCTTTGCCTTTGGCAATCTTTTTTTTAAGTCGCCGGTCTTCCTTACCCAACAGGACGATATCCAAGTCATAATCTTCCGGATATAACTGTTCGGCCGGAATTTGCAAGTTTACCCGTTTAACGGCGACCTCGATCTTTTTCCCTTTAATCAGCACCCGTAACCGGCCTTTAGCATCGGGTAAGGTGCAGACAATCCCCTTTTCGTCCATAAACGGAATATTGACCAAATCACCTACTTGCAACGGACGTTCCGTCTGTTTTTTGGGGGGAACAGCCCTTACCGCCTCTGCTTCAGGGGGTTCGACCGGAGCAGTGAACTTCGGGCCGATTGGGTTCTCCGGCAAACCGCTATCTTCCAGGTCGGGGAATTGCGCCGTGTCAGGGAGACGGTTCTTCTGACAATAATTGTCGGAAGAACCGTCTCCCTGACAACACTCCCCGCGACACTCCGCCAACTCCCGCCGCGCCCGATTGAGCAATTCCGGCGCCATCCCCAGTTTTTCCGCAATCCATAGGGCATTGCTCTCCCCCGATTGCCCCAGGATTAACCGGTAAAGGGGCCGCAGATTCTCCCGGTCAAACGCCATGCTCCCATTCTTGAAACCGGCTTTGGCCAAGGCATAATGTTTAAGTTCGGGGTAATGGGTCGAAGCCACCGTAAGCGCGCCCTTTTCGTATAAATGCTCCAAAATTGCAATTGCTAAAGCGGCCCCCTCCGCCGGATCAGTTCCGGTGCCAATCTCATCCAACAACACTAGGCTACCGGGTCCGCACCGTCCCACGATTTTAATAATATTGGCGATGTGAGCCGAAAACGTACTCAGTGAGTCGGCAATATTCTGCCCGTCGCCAATATCGGCCAGAACTTCCCGACAGACAGCGATCTCACTCCCGGCTGCGGCGGGAATATGCAAACCGGCTTGGGTCATCAGCGTCAGCAAGCCAATGGTCTTTAAAGTCACGGTTTTACCGCCGGTATTCGGACCGGTGATTACCAGGCTTCGGTAATCGGCGCCAATCTGAAACTCCAATGGGACCGCATTCGCGTCGAGAAGCGGATGACGGGCCCGAACCAGGCGGAGATAACCAGTTTGATTCAATCCGGGTTCATCCCCTTGCATGGCCCGGCTTAATTTGGCTTTGGCAAAGGCAAAATCATATTGAGCCATAATCTCCACGTTGCGTTCCAAATCGGCGACCCGTTCCAGAACTTCTCCGCTTAACCAGGAGAGGATTTGGTAAACTTCTTCCTGTTCCGCCGCTTCCACTACCCTTAGTTCATCGCCGAGTTGCCGGACGGCGGCCGGTTCGACAAAGATGGTATTGCCGCTGGCGGAACTGCCCAGCGCCATCCCGGGAATCCGTTGGCGCTGTCCTGCTTTAACCATCAACACCGGCCGGGAATCTTTATAACCGACCACCGGTTCCTGGAGATACTGTTTCGCTTCTGGAGAAAGGATGATCTGGTGCATTTTGGTTTTGATCTTCTCCTGTAAGCGGGCAAATTCTTTTCGCAGCTTCTTCAGGGCGGCACTGGCGTCGTCCACCACGAAATCGTCAATAATGCAACGGGTAATTTCCGCTTCCAAATCTTCATAAACCGCCAACCCCAGGGCATAACCGGCCACTTGCGGGGCCAGTTCCCGCCGACGGTCCATAAATTCCCGGGTACGGCGGCAGCCCCGTAAGAAATCGCCAATCTGTTGCAACTCTGCAGGTTGCAATACTTTTCCGATTTTAACCTGTCCCAGTAAGGGGTTGATTGCAGCCAGTCCGGCAAATGGCGGCGAACCGAAACCGTCCAAAATCCTCCGGGCTTCCGTGGTCTCCCGCAGCATTCCGGCAATTGCCGCCGGGTTGGTCTTGGGTACTAAGGTTTCCGCTAATTCCCGCCCGAGATTACTGTACGCCAGATCGGCCAGGAGTGTTTTAATCGTATTGAATTCTAATAATTCCATCGTTTTGAGATCCATAGAGAAAATCCCCTTTCTTAATTAAATTGCAAATTAACAATAAAAAAACCGCGAAGCAACTCGCGGTCAAATAGCTTAATGGATAAAGTATACCGATCCCCCATCAAGGCAAAATAAAACCGCGGGCAACTCTCTGCCCACGGTCCGACGTTTCTTTGTTAAAACTAATCATCAAAGCGCCACTTAAACGTGATAATTATCTATACGTTATTTAGGAAACGTTTTACTAAAGGGACATCTCCTAAAAGATTGACGCCAAAACGGGCAGAGTAAGTCCTCGTATTTCCGCTGT
>JASFQO010000096.1:0-7349 GCA_050115405.1 Bacillota bacterium | reverse complement strand
CGATGTGCTGCCGGCTCCTGAAATTACCAAGACGGTGGACTCCTATTTTTTAAACGGGGTTGCCAAATTTAACGATCAATTAATCGTGCTTTTAAATTTGGAAAGGACCCTCTCCAATGATGAAGCCCGGGAATTGAGTGAGTTCAACTCGTAAATGGAGGTAAACTACAAACGATGATCAAATTTGTAGATCTTAATTCCCTGCAGCGCGATGTTCTCAAAGAAATCGGCAATATTGGGGCGGGACATGCGGCTACGGCTTTGGCGCAATTATTAAGCGAACGGATCGAGATGACCGTGCCGGAAGTTTCGATCGTCCCTTTGGATAAATTGCATGAAGTAGTAGGCGGTTCCGAAGAATTAGTGGTTGGTATTTACATGAAAGTATATGGGGATGTCCCGAGCAATTTGATTTTCTTATTTCATCATCTTGAGGCCGTGCAATTGGTTAATCGCGTTTTAGGTCTCGAAACAAGTGAGTTGGATTCATATGGCGATTTGGAACAGTCGGTATTGCGTGAAATTAGTAACATTATGACCGGCGCTTACTTAAACGCTTTGGCGACGCTGACGAAGCTGAATATGATTCCGTCGGTTCCGGCCTATGCCTGTGACATGTCCGGCGCGCTTTTGGATGCGGTGTTGGCAGAAAGCGGGATGATCGATGATTATGCATTGTTGATTGAAACTTGTTTTAGCATGCCGACCCGAGTCATCAACGGCCATTTTTTCTTGATTCCGGAACCGCGCGCCTTAGACGCAATGCTAAATGCGCTGGGAGTCTTTTAAAAAATGAATGGGCAAATCTATCAGGTCGGAATAGCGGAACTAAAAGTGGCTCGCGGTTCCGGAAAGATAGTCACCTTAGGTTTGGGTTCCTGCGTCGCTGTTTGCGCATATGACCCATTTTTAAAAATTGCCGGAATGGTCCATATAATGTTGCCGTCCGGTCAAGGAAAAAACGACATTAATCCGGCCAAATTCGGAGATACGGCGGTCCCTTTGTTAATCAGGGAGATGGGCGACGTCGGAGCCTTACGGGGACGAATTTGGTTGAAAATCGCCGGCGGAGCGCAGATGTTTAGTTTCGGCTCCAAGGATACGAGTATTAATATCGGCAAACGTAATGTGGAAGCGATTGACGCTGCCTGTCTGCAAATGGGGCTTGCGATCAGCGCCCGACTGATAGGAGGTAATGTCGGCAGAAGCGTTTATCTGGATATTGAAACCGGAGATGTCGAAGTGAAGACAATTAATAAAGGCATTGTTCACTTATAGGGTTTCTACATGATATGTTTGGCTACAACGTTTGTGCCCTTCTGGGGGCTTGATGCCGGAAACCGGAGACTGGATAAAAAAACTTCCAGCTTCCAGCAAGGCACAGACTGTGAGTGTAAATTGCCTGACGGCAATTTTCACCCTAAATACCAGGATGGTACCCGATAGCATTAAGGGAGTTTAAGGAGGGTGACAATGTCAGTCGATAAAACGATCCAGGGAGAGGATCAATTATGGCGTGATTATCTGGCCGGTAAATCTCCGGCGACCAGGGAAAGTATTATTTTGAAATATGCCCCGTTGGTAAAGTATGTCGCCGGTAGAGTTGCAATTGGATTGCCTGCAAATGTCGAATTTGACGATTTAGTCAGTTATGGTGTCTTCGGTTTGATGGATGCGATTGAAAAATATGACCCGTCCCGGGGAATTAAATTTGAGACTTACGCCATAGCCAGGATTCGCGGGGCAATCCTGGACGGTTTACGCAGCAACGATTGGGTGCCGCGTTCGGTACGGCAAAAAGCTAAAGAATTGGAGAAGATTTGCGCCGTCTTGGAGAACCGGTTGGGCCGTTCCGCCACCGACCAGGAGATTAGCGAAGCCATGAACCTCAATTTGCACGATTTTTATGAATTGTTATCGGAGGTAAGTTGTACCACCTTGAGTTCGCTTGACGAACTATGGATGGTTAATTCGAATGAGGAAGATTCGGTAAGGGTTTTGGATCTGGTGCGCAACGATGAGAGCGAAGATCCCTTGCAACATGTGGAAATTGAAGAGATCAAAGCTACTTTGGCGGCTAACATCGACTACCTCCCCGAACGGGAAAAGATGGTGATTGCGTTATATTATTATGAAGGCCTGACCTTAAAGGAAATTGGCGAAATTATGGAAATTTCCGAGTCGCGGGTGTCCCAGATACATACTAAGGCAATTTTTCGCCTTCGCGGGCGACTCAATCGGTGGTCTAAATCAACAGTAGAGGTGTGAGATACAATGGCCGAAGAAGTTTCAACCGAAGTTTTAGCGCGTGACGGCTGGTTTCGCGTTCATCTCTCAAGAAATAACATGGAGGCTTCATTAACTTTGGAGCCACCGGTCGGTGAGGGAAAATGGCCGACCAAAGCCGACGCTTTGGAGGCCTTACGAGTTCAAAATGTAGTTTATGGGGTAATGGAAGACGCCATTGACAATTTGATTGCCGGGCGTTTGCCGGAATCAGTGACGGTAGCCAAAGGTCAACCGGCGCAACCGGGTCGGGACGCCGAAATCAGACTGCTGTTTGAAATCGGTTCTTTGTGGAAATTTAATGATAAGGCTGCGGATAAGGTTGACTATCGCGACGTGCAGACTTTACAAAACGTAACGGTTGGCGAGGTGATTGGTGAGAAAATTCCGGCGACGGAAGGAAGCCCCGGCACTAATGTCTGCGGCTCGGAAATCCCGCCGGTCAAGGGTAAAGATAAAGTGGTTCGCGTGGGCAAAAACGTTTATTTATCCGAAGACGGCCTGAAAATTATCAGTAAGATCAATGGCGAGCCCAGTTGGCGCCAAAATCAGATTAACGTTAATCCCGTTCATGAAATTCGCGGCGATGTCAATTTCGAGTCCGGTAATATTAACTTCTTAGGTAGTCTGGTAATTCACGGCGACGTCGACAGCGGATTCCGGGTTGAAGCCGAGGGTGATATGACCATTATGGGCAGTGTGGAAGCGGCGGACCTCAAGGCGGGAGGCAACATCGCGATCCGGGGCGGAATCATCGGCCGGGATAAGTCCAATATTTGCTGTGAAGGTGATTTTACCGCCAAATACTTGGAACATGTCAAGATTGACTGCGGCGGCAGCGTCTATGCCAAAGAAGCCATTATGCATTGTGAAGTTAATGCTGATGGGAATGTGATTGTGGAAACCGGGAAAGGGTTGATTGTCGGCGGAGTGGTGCGGGCCGGCGAGTTGATTTCCGCCAAGACCGTGGGCTCGCGCTTTGGGACTACTACCGAATTGGAAACCGGAGTCAGGCCGAAGTTAAAATTGGAGTTGGAACAGTTGGAGACTTCAATTCAAAACTATAATGTGAGCTTGGAAAAAGCTGAAAAAACGATTGTCCTGTTGGAAAGAATTCCGCGTTTGCCGCCGGACCGGCAGGAGATGTACCAAACCCTCTTAAAGACGGTGGTCGCGGTGCAGGAACAACTGGCGCAAGCCGAAGCCCGGCGCAAAGCGATTATGGAAGAAATTATGATCTTCTCGAAGAGCCGGGGCCGGATTAAAGTAAAAGAAATCCTTTACCCCGGGGTGAGGGCTACTATCGCCGGCGCCACCACCATTACCAGGGATGAATGTAAATATGTCTTGTTAGCGTATAATGAAGGCGAGGTCCAAATTCAAACTTTTCGGTGACTGATTAACGGCGAAGGAGGGTGGTCATTTGTTAAAGCCATTAGACCTCCAGACGATCGTAACCCGCGCGGTTGATGTGCAACGGATGCAACAAATCCAAAACACCAGACCCCATATTGAACAGCAGCAATTTTCGCAAGAATTGCAGCACCAGTTGGAATCGGATCAGACTAAAGTAATTCAGACAGCGGCTTCCCATGAAGGTGAAAAGATTCAAAAGCAATCTTCCGACGATGCTTCGCGGCAGTCAACCCGGCGTTTTCGACGCTTTTTCGGGAAAAAAAGGACGGCGTCCGGGGCGGAAGAAGCGAATGAACCGCGAGAGGCGTCAAAGACCGGGACCGGACAACATCTTGATATTAAAATTTGACATGGAGGTCGGTCGCGATGCGCGTTGGCGAAGTTTTATTATTCCTGGTTTTTAATGCGGGACTTATTTTCGGTTTATATTTGTGGCAAACCCGATTGTTTGCTAAAAAATTAAAACGCCTCAGACAAGAAATTCAAGAACTGGAAGATTTGGTAGTGGCCATTATTGAAGAATTTGGCGAGGCTGTCGCCCCCGGTCCCGAACCTAACGTTACTGCCGTAAGTACAGAATCCGCAGTCAAAAGTCATCCAAACCTAATAGCCAATAGCCAACCGGCAATTCCTGATTTTTACCCTGAAAATTCGGAATTACCGGTTGAGCAGGTGTCGAAAGCAAAAGTCAAACCAAAACCAAAACCAAAACCAAAACCAAAGGCAAAACCAAAAGTTATTCCCGAGTCGCCATCGAAGGAGGAAGTGGCGACGCTTGCAGGCCCTCAACCGCAAGCAGTCCGGAAAACAACGCAACCTGCGTCGCTAAAGCCGCATGACGAACCGGCGACGCTTAATTTAGTGATGAAATCGGAAGAGAAAAGGGAATTAATTGCTCCGCAAAAATCAAAACCAAAACCAAAGGCTACGGCTAAACCAAAATCAACCCCAAGACGGTCTGTCCAATCAGTACCAACGGGACTAAAGGCGCCTGCCAATCAAAATGCGGGGGAAATGGCGCTTAATCCTGTCTCCAAGCTTTCATCTCAGAGCGAGAATAATTATATTACCAGGCAGCAACAAGTGATCAATCTGGCGCAGCAGGGTCTGGAAGTGGCCGAGATTGCCCGCCAATTGAAAATGGGACAAGGTGAGATCCAATTGATTTTAGGATTAAATAAAACATGAAAGAACGAACTGAAAAATAGGACTATTGTCATAGAAAGTAATAGGACTAAATCAACTATTGCGAATCATAAATAGTTGCTATAATGTAATTAATAAGATTGGCTCTTATCGTGATCCTGACTGATGGGAAACATTATAATAATGGGTGATTAAACTGGCGACGGAAATTACTGGGAAAAACAACGGACACTCTCCCGCGGCAGGTCGGGAAGTTCAAAATGAAACCGCCGTCCAAACGCAGGGCCGGGTAACTTCGGTGAGGAATAGCGTATTTTGGGTTGTAATTGCTATTGTTTTTTTGGGGATTTTGATTGCCAATTCGCCTTTGTTGCGTTTAAAGAGTGTCTTTGTGAAAGGAAATCAGGCCGTTGCCGCCGAGACTATAGTTTTAGCGACTCGGATTACCCGTAACCAGAGTATTTTGCGGCTGAACCGGCGCCGGGCGCAACAAGCGATCTTGCGGAATCCTTATATCGCCAAAGTACAGCTTGACGTAGTCTGGCCGCACTGGGTAGTGATCCGGGTAACAGAGCGCCGGCCGGTATGTTGGGCGGCGTGGAGCGGCGCCTGTTATCTGGTGGGCAACGACGGCGCGGTTTTGGGGGCGGCGACCAAAGAGCGGCGGGCCAAATTTCCCGAGGTTAGCGGAGTCCGGATTAGAGATTTACAAGTCGGTACCCCAATTTGCGTTCCTGATATGGTTGCCGCTTTGACAATTTTAAATAAATGCGATCGTAAATTGCGTCCTTTTTTGGCTAAACTTGATATGACACATCGGCAGCTCTTTTTCAATTATTCCGATCATTTCCGGCCATTGGTTGTGGAGTTGGGCGATACGGACCATTTGGCGGAAAAAATGGCCAATCTGCGGGCGATCCTCGCGGAAAACCACGATCAGGTCCCCCTGCGGATTGATCTGCGTGTTCCGGAGATTGCGACAGTTACCGCGCGGACCTTAAAATAAATTAATGTAAAATTTTTTTTAACCAAGCAGGTTAATTTGGTCCAATGTGGAACTAAATCATGATAATTCTATCGCGGATATGGGAGGAGTTTAATGCTTGAGTTTGAAGTAGCAAATCAGCAATTTGCCTCTATCAAGGTAGTAGGGGTAGGTGGCGGGGGCTCGAACGCTGTCAACCGGATGATCGAAGCGAAAATCCAGGGAGTGGAGTTCATTGCAATCAATACGGATGCTCAGGCGTTAAATCGCTCTAATGCCGATATCCGATTGCGGATTGGTGATGTGTTGACTAAAGGATTGGGCGCGGGAGCCAATCCGGAAATCGGGCAACGGGCCGCGCTGGAAAGTAAAGAGGAACTGGCCGGTATTTTGCAAGGCGCCGATATGGTCTTTATTACCGCCGGCATGGGAGGCGGTACCGGGACCGGAGCGGCTCCGGTGATTGCCCAGATCGCCAAGGAAAGCGGCGCTTTGACCGTGGGTGTGGTGACCAAACCCTTTGTTTTTGAGGGCCGGGTCCGGTTAAATCAGGCCGAAAAAGGGGTCGGCGTTTTAAAAGAAAGCGTTGATACCTTAATCACGATCCCCAATGAACGGTTATTACAGATTGTGGATAAAAATACCCCGATGCTGGAGGCGTTTCGGACCGCCGATGATGTTTTGCGCCAAGGCGTACAAGGAATTTCCGATTTAATCACGATTACCGGTTTAATCAATGTTGACTTCGCGGATGTCAAGACAATTATGTGTCAGGCCGGATCGGCCCTGATGGGAATCGGAGTCGCCAAAGGGGAAAACCGGGCGGTAAACGCGGCGAAAATGGCGGTGGAAAGTCCGCTTTTGGAAACCACGATTGACGGCGCCAAAGGCGTTTTGTTGAATATTACCGGCAGCAGCAATTTAGGTCTCTATGAGGTTAATGAAGCTGCGGCGATTATTTCCGAAGCCGCCGATCCTGATGCCAATATTATTTTTGGAGCGGTAATTGACGAATCTTTAGGCGAAGAGATTCGAATTACCGTTATTGCCACGGGGTTTGAAAAACAGCGGACGAAACGGATTGTCCGGGATGATATTGAGATTAAACCGTTTATCGCGGATGATCTTGATATTCCTGCCTTCCTGCGGCGTAAATAATTTTTGGCAAAACCGATCAAGCGTATTAAAGCGTTCAGATGCATTCTGGGCGCTTTTGCCTTTTTTACGGGTGAGTTGCTAAAAAGCGGTACTAATCGTAAGGAAACAATCGGGTTCGACATCCCCCGGTCAACTTAACAGTTGACAGCCCCCTTATCAAGGGGGCGAGACCTCCAGTCTAAAGATCTCGTGACTATTTAGGTAGGGTATAACGAAGCCACCCGCCTGCGCTAAAAAAGGTGTGGAGGGACTTGCCGGATTGGCTGATGCGCCGTGAAAAGCCGCACATTGCGGCGTCACTTAAACTGAATGAAGAAGGCTGGAGATCGTTTTTGCAAACTTGAAGCGTGTTTTCAAA
>JASFQO010000095.1:0-7373 GCA_050115405.1 Bacillota bacterium | reverse complement strand
GCCAATTACTTAAAAAGCGCCAGTCGGGACACTGACCATTCGTCCCGGCTGGCGCTTTGCTTCACCGCGAATTTTCAATGCCGAATTCTTTCCGACTTTTTTTTGGGCTACTTAAACCATATAATTCAGATCCTTGCCGGCGGACCAGCCACCTGCTCCCGCCGCGTTCATTAATTGAGCCATTTCGCAAAAATTGCAAACCTAACAGCTATTTCGAATTGTTTCCAATTTCCGCCGGCGTGTCTATTCAGGGAAATTTGCGGTCTTATCCAGCCTCCAGCTTCCAGCATCAAGCCTCCAGAAGTGTGCGGCTTTTCACGGCGCATCAGCCAATCCGGCAAATCTCGCTACCTACCCTGAAAACCACTTCTTTACCCAGATTCTTGAGCAATGTTTTCATTAATTTGCTGGTGAAAATCAATTTTCATGTCGTCTATTCAGCGTTTCGCCGGTTTGTCATTCTTCCATTTTCCTTGATAAAGAGTTAGTCCGTTCCCGTCTTTGAGGACCCCTTTACCATGACGCCGGTCATTTTTCCATTCGCCGTAATAAAGATCCCCGGTGGCGTAACGCATCACCCCACGGCCTTCGCGGACTCCCTTTTTAAAGTCGCCTTGATAGACCGCGCCTCCCGGCCACCGGATCATCCCCTTACCTTCGGGCTGATCGTTTCGCCAGTCGCCTTCATAGATATAGCCGTCGGCCCATTTAATCCTCCCGTAACCTTCCTTCAGGCCATATCGCCAATCGCCCTCATAAACCCAACCCTCTACTTGATGGCGAAAGGTACCGTACCCGTCTTGTAAATCATACTGCCACTCTCCTTCATAACGCCGGCCATCGGTATATTGATAGATACCGCGACCGTGTTTGACGCCATTATGCCACTCGCCGTCATAACTGTCGCCACTGGCATAACGCATCAAACCCCGTCCCTCATAACAATCATTGGCAAATTCACCTTGATAGACCCCGCCGTCGGCCCATTTGAAAGTACCCCAACCGCTCATCCGGCCCGCCCGGTAATAGCCGGCGAACGCCTCCCCGGTGGAATAGGTAAGCGTAACCCGGCCGTCAAGTTTCCCGGCCTTGCACTCGGCACTACCGCTGATCCGCCATTTAACGCCTTTTTGATCCCGCAACGTTAATTGCAACCAGCCCCGCCCTTCCGCCTTACCGTCCACCATCGGGCCCGACCAGCTCGCCGCCTCCAAAATGGCGTTATCGCTCACAATACCGATCCGGCAACCGGTCGCGGGATCGCCGGCCCAACTCTCCGCCGCCCGGACGGTTAAGGTATATCCCAGCAGCAAAGCTATTAGGAAGACCCCCATGATAATTTGCTTCCGGTTGAAAAATTGCATATTCGCTCTTCCTTTGATTTTCTTAAAAATCGTACTCAATCTCCATTTCACACCTTTGCTTAAATCAGCCGCATGGTAAAAAGGTTATTCATGAATAAATCTCCCTACCAATTATATTTTCGGTCAAATCAGCCTAATAATTAAGAGAATTTTCAACTGCCGGCCATTTACTAATCACAAACCCCACTCGGGACTTTCACCCGTTAGATTGCATCCCTGCTGAGCGTACCAAAAAAAGGCTGTCACGTAAACAACAGCCTTTTTGAATGGATGTACTGATTCATTAGCGGCAAATGCAGATGGTATTAAAAGTATTTGAAGGGCTTGCGCAGGTAAATCCTTGCGTACAAGGTATCGGTCTGGTCAGCGCCTTAAGGGTGACAACCTGCAGCAGTTGCGAAACAGCTAATAATTGTTCGGTAACGCTCAGTCCCAAGGTACCGTTTTGTAAAATCAGGATACTTTCATTCAGTCGATGTATAATATCGCTTTTTCCATGAGCCAAGGGCAGTTCCCGGACCGCGCCGATTAACGATTGAATCTGGACAATCAAATTAGCGGCATCGGCCGCGGTGAATGTTCCCGGGACCGGTATAAAATCCTCCACGGATTGAGAGACAGTTTCAATTGCCCTTAATATGGTACACGTATTGCTCATCAAATTCACCTCCCGTTATATTTTATTGCTCAGCAACGGAAGATGCGCGGCTTTTTGAAGAAACAGTCTTTGTTCATAAAAAAAACGGAAAATTACATAGTAGGGATACTTTCACAGTAAATTTTGTGGTATATTATTATAAAGTAAGGATCTTCGACGACTTATGGATTGATTTTAAACTGGTTTTTGAATAAAACCGTCCCCTGACTCATTTCACCAAAACAAACAGCGCCCGGCTGATCTTTTGCGGTTGTGGATTGAAGTCATGCTTAATCATCCGGTCGCACTCCTCCTGGGGCAGTCGGTAGACCAATTTACCGGAATTTAAATTGGTAAGCGTCCCGCGACGGGGACAATTGTTTCTAAAAAAGCCAACCTTGAGACGAAACCGCCCTTAACTTCGGGCCCGTAATTTTGCAATAAAGGCCCCCGCTTCCGCAATTACCGTCTGCGCCGCCGGCATATTTAAACATTCAAAAGAAATATAACCGTCAAACCCGTTTTTTTGGAGTTGGTCATAAATCAAATCAAAGTCAAGATGCCCATAGCCGGGGAAATACCGGTTGGAGTCGGCAAAATGGACATGACGCAACTTGGGGCCCATCATGGCAATAGCCTCGGCCCAATCGGCATCCTCAATATTGGCGTGAAAGACATCCCACAAAATCCCGACGCCTTCGGGATTACCCAGGTCCGCAATCATTTCCAGGGCGGCTGCGGCCGAATTCACCAGCGTCGTCTCATAACGGTTAATTGGCTCAAATAACAAGGTCACTTTTTGCTCCCGGGCATATGCGATACAAGGAGCAATCGTGGCAATCAGCCTCTCTTGCTGTTCCTCCACCCGGCCCCCTTCGCCCAGCCCCCGTAGCAAGCCGATGGTTACCTGGGAACCTAACAAATGGGCGGCGGTTATATGTTCATTCACCCTTTTTTGGGCCTTCCGACGGACCGCCGGGTCATCATCGATCAGCGAGATCCCTTCAAGCGTCCGCGCCTGACCGGTCGAGATCGTGGAACAACCCAAGCCCCTTTGGTCGAGATCGTGCTTGATTTTCGCTAAGTCTACCCCCTGATAGTGAGAGATACAGATTTCCGCCGCGTCGAAGCCGCTTGCCTGCAGCCAATCAAGCCCTTTTTCATAATCGGCGGCGCGAAAAGGCGAAAACGGAGTATCATATTGGTAAGAAATCGTAGCGCTAAATTTAATCATCTTTGCTCCTCCTAATAAAATTTCGAAATATCTGAAAATATTAAACTTCACCATGCGCCCCGGCGTCAAACGAATGAAAATTGGTTTTAACTGTCAACTGCTTTTCACCCTAAACGATCCCCACCACTACCTGGGCTATATCCACGGCATGGCTATTAATCCGCAGAATCGATTCCACCAGATCCAAATGAATGGCGCTGGTAGTCTTCGTCTTGGCATTGCCGCCTTGCATCCGGTCAAAATGGCTGTAACGCAGGTCTTTTTCAAAACGAAGCAGGTTGGGATATTCCTTAATCACCTGGGTCGCGAGCGCCGTATCCATGGTCTCAAAAGCTTGCAACGAAAGTCCGAAATTAGTTTGAGTCCGACTAATCATCGTCGCTAACTCCTCCAAACCCGCCTTGGAAAATTCCAGACACTGTATCCGCAGCATCCGGGCTTTCTTGACGATATTGTGCATAATATCGCCGATATGTTCCAGATCATTGGCGACGTAAAGGATCTGCAGGCTTTTGTCGGCATACGCTTCACTTAATTTATCATTTTTGAGGCTGGTGACATACTTGCTGATCTGTTTGTAGAGCGCATCCAGAGCCTGCTCAATTTCGTGAATCCGGTCAAAACTATCGTCATTGCCGTACCTGATGACTTCCAGCATTCGCTGCAACATCTCGGTCTCCACCAGACGGCCCATCGCCAGCGTCTGCCGGTGGGCTTGCTCAAGGGCCATCTCCGGCAGACTTAAGAGGTTGACATCAAGCAGCGCCGCCTCGCCCAATCCGGCCTGCCGGTCCGGAAGCAAACGTTCCACCAGTTTGGCGGTGAACGAATTCAAAGGCAAGAAGACCACGGCCATCGCCAGGGAGAAAAACGTATGCGCATTGGCGACAAACCGGGGTAAATCGCTGGAAGTCCGGATGAGCAGCTCGGTTAAGGGACGGTAAAGCGGCAAAAAGATTAAACCATTCAATAATTTAAACAAAAAATTCGCCCAGGCCGCCCGTTTGGCTTCCTGCCCCGGCGCGCCCAGACTGGAGATCAGTCCGGTAATGGTCCCGCCCAAGTGGGCCCCGAGGACAAACGGCACGATTGCCAGCGGGCCGATTAACTTCTGCGTGGCCAAAGTCATCAGTAAGGCCAAAAACGCCGGACTCGACTGAAAGATCGCCGTCACCAGCAACGCCACCCCAAATTCAATCACCGGATAAAGCGCCAATCTGGCCAAAACCTGGGCGACCGCCGGATATTCCCGGACCGGAGCCATTGCCGCCGCCATCACAAACATTCCATAAAAAATCAACCCGAAACCCAACAACGCCTGACCGACGTTCCGTTGCCGCGAACGCTTCGCAAATAAATAGGCGCCCGCTCCGCCACAGATCAACATCAGAGCGAAATCGGTAATCTTAAAAACAATTAACTGGGCGGTCAACGAGGCGCCAATCGCCGACCCCAGTAACACTCCCAGAGCCTGGGAAAGCGTCATCAACTTGGCGCTGACCAAACCTACGACCAACGCCGAGGTCGCGCTGCTGCTTTGCAAACCCAACGTGATGACCGCTCCCGACAATAGTCCCACAACCCGGTTGCCGGTTAAAACCTTCACCAAATTGCGGAGCCGTTGGGCCGCCAGTTTTTGGAGCCCTTCGGAACACAGTTGCATTCCAAAGATAAACAGGCCGATACCGCCGCAGAGACCGGCTAAGATCGAAATCGGATGCATCGCCATTCACCTTCTTTGCTTTTTAAAAGGACGCCGCTCACCGTTTTCCGCAAAGATCGTCATTTCGGCGATATTTACCACGTGATCGCCAATCCGTTCCAAATATCGGGCAACCAGTAAAAGCGCGCTTCCCAAATCAACCCAATCCGAATCTTGTTTCATGGAACCGATTAGCTCCGCGACTAATGCTTCATAAAGCTCATCAACAGCCTGATCATCATCATCCAGTTGGCCGGCGGCGGTTAAATCCTTTTCGTTATAGGCAGCAAGACATTTATCAAACATCGCCTGCGTTAACCCTCCCAAACGCTGCAGTTTGTCCAGGGGTTGATAATTAACTTCCCGGCGTCTCATCCAGAGGGTCGCTTCAGCAATATCGCAAGCATAATCGTTAATTCTTTCCAACTCGCGACTCACGCGCATCAAGGCCGCTAAAATTCGCAAATCCCGCTCCGTCGGTTGTTGGAGCGCTAGTAAGTTTAGTGACTGCAACTCCACATGTTCATCCAAATTGTCAATAAAATCATCATTGGCCACAATTACCGCGGCCAACGCCTCATCTTGCCGTTTAAGCGCCTGCATGGCCGTAGTAATGCATCGGTTGACCTTTTGGCTCATGAGAAATAATTCGTCTTCAATCTGTTTTAAAGTCCGTTCATACGCATTAAGGCGCCTCATCATCCGCCGCCACACCTCCCTCATATTTTTTAGTCCGGGTTTAGCGTCCCGGTCGGTCCGCCCCTTTTAGGGCACGGTTACAAAACTCCGGCTTCCCTGATCAATTGGGCTTGGGTATCGGTTGAGGAACAAATTACTACCGCATCCAGTTCCCTATTATCCAGCAAGCGGCGATAATCCGCTTCGCAGACGGGTACATCCAACTCGGCGGCCGCTTGACGGGCCGCTTCCGAAGCCACATCCGCGATTGCCACCAGCCGCGCCCCGGGAATCCTCGACTTTAAATTGTGGGCATGAATCCGCCCGATGCGCCCGGCGCCAATTATCCCAATATTCACTTTATTCATTGTTTAATCCTTCTTTCCAACCTATTTTAGTAAACGTTTCAGTATGCCAATTTGCTCCAAAGCGGTCTCCTGCTATAGTAAAATTATAAAAAAGACCAAAGCCCGTTTCAGCAGCGCTTTAGTCTCCAGCCGTCCCTAAAAACCAATTTCAGGTTTCAGGTAGTCTTTCTACAAATCAAGTCCGGTTCCAGCATAATCTTCCGGGCGATCACCCGCTCATCCCCTTTGATTTGGGTCACCAAAGTCTGCAAAGCCAACTTTCCCATATCGTATTTAGGTTGAAAAACCGTGGTCAACTGAATCTCCGGCAAAGAAGCGAATTCAATGTCATCAAATCCGATCACCGCAATATCTTCCGGTATCCGTAATCCGTACTCCCGAATGGCCTGGATGGCCCCTAACGCCAGGAGATCATTGGCGGCAAAGATTGCGTCGGGACGCGGGTCCAATTGTAACAAACCTTTGGTAGCCTGATGGCCGCTTTCCCGCTTGAAATCGCCGCCGACGCTATAAGCCGGGTTCAACTGCCTCCCCGCGGCCACCAAAGCTTCCCGATACCCCTGAAAACGCTCCTGATTTGCGGAAATATCGTTTAAGCCCCCCACGAAGGCAATCCTTTGGTATCCTTTGGCAATCAAAAATTCCACTGCCAGATGTCCACCCCGGACATTGTCGATCAGTACCGAGGTTACGCTGCCCAAATTGACGCGACTGATAAAAACCATATTTTTAGCCCAATAGCCAATCGCCTTTTTTAAATGTTCCGGCTTTTCCGAAGCCGGCGCCAGAATTACGCCGTCAACCTGCTTCTGCCGTAAAACATTAAGATAATTCTCCTCCCGCTCTTGCTTCCAGTTGGTATTGCATAAAAAAATCGTATAACCGCTTTCATTGGCGGCGTCTTCAACTCCCCGGGCGACCTCGGGGTAGAAAGGGTTGGTAATATCGGGGATCAGCAAACCGATGGTGCGAGTCTCCCTTTTGACCAGTCCCTGGGCGATGGCATTGGGCTGATAACCGACTTCCGCGGCAATCCGCCTGATTTTTTTGCGGGTTTCGCTATTGATTTCGGGATGATTGTTCAAGGCCCGCGACACGGTAGCGTAAGATACGCCGGCCCGTTTAGCGATATCTTTAATGGTGACCATCGCCAACCTCCGTAAACGCTTTCAAACACAAGCACAGAATACCATGAACGGACCATATTGTCAACAAAGTATACTAAAACCCAATCCGGGGCAGCTCATAGACGGACTTCCAGCCTTCGCTCAGCGGCTCTCGCAAAAACGGTCCCATCTCCTGCGCGGTCCGTAAGGTAGTCTCCTCCACCGGCGGCACTTTGCCGGCAGGGAACGCCTCTAAAATTTGGTCGTTGCACAGCGTCAGATAT
>JASFQO010000094.1:0-7390 GCA_050115405.1 Bacillota bacterium | reverse complement strand
CCCGGACCGAATCAATGGAGTAAATTCCCTTGGCGGCCATACGTTTCTGGTATTCTTCAGTCGCTACCGCGCCAACGTCTCCCCAATATCCCCAGTTAATAATTTTTACCGGACACTCTCCCATTTGGCTGATGTATTGGGCAAAAGCGTCTTGAAAAGTACAGGCCGCCGCATAATTGCTCTGTCCAAGGTTGCCGCCAAAAGACTGCGCCGAAGAGAAGAACATGATAAAATCCGGCTTTTCCTCTTTAACCGCGTTATAAAGAACGATACTCCCTTTCACCTTAGGAGTTAAAACTGCGCGTAAGGCCTCTTCCTCCATATTTACCAACGTTTTATCTTGGAGAACAAGCGCCGAATGTATCACCCCGTCAAGTCCGCCAAACCGGGATTTTCCTTTAGCGACCGCGCTTTTCATATTTTCTGAATTGGCGACGTCGGCTGGAACGTATAGTACCTCTCCGCCCCGGGATTGGATAGCGGCAAACTTCTTACTCATCTCCTGATCAGGGTCGCTTCTTCCTACAATCACCAGCCTGGCCTGTACAGTCTCAGCCAAATACAAGCTTAACGCGCCGCCAATTCCACCCGCCCCGCCAACAATCAGATAGACCCCATGTTGTTTAAAGGGATTTTGAGCCGCGCCCTGAAGCCGAAGCGGCTGAATACTTCGTCTGTAGCGCGTTCCCCGCCGGTACGCGACAACTGCTCCTTTTTTGTCGGCAGGCTCCGTGACTAAAGCATTGACCCATTCGGCCCAATCTCTATCGGTTGGGTTACACCCGACAACCCCGAAACTAATATCCAAACAGCGTACGCCCCAGGCCGGATTCTCTTTGGCCAAAGAGCTGGTAAAGCCATGCAAAGTCGCCGCGCAGGGATTAATCGCCGCGTCGGTAGAGATCGGTATGCTATTATTGGTCACCACTTTGAGACTCAGTCGTTTGCCTCCCAACTGATGGCTGTACAATGATTTAACCAGTCGAAACAGAGAGAAAATCCCTCTTTCCTGACTGGCGTCGCAAGCGTCCGGTTCGGAGAAATCCATCGTTACATCCTCAATTGCACCCAGATAATAGATAATATCAATACTACCCAGTTTTTCGATACAGGGATCAAACCCGGAATGATCCGGTTTGATTTGCCATTCATTCTCTTTTTCCCGCCCGGTTTCATCTCCCAGACACACGGTTGTCACTCGGTCGTGAACATGGGCTTGGGCTAAAGCTTGCCCCAAATCCTCTCCCGGATGGGAATAAATAATCAGAACCGATTTTCCCGCCGTCTCGGCCGGCGCAGGCTCCGGCAGGACTGCCTCCGGCCGCCAAACCGGCAGATAAAAAAAGTTTAAGGCAGAGTCTTTTACCTCTCGCAACGCCACGCCATCAAGCTTCACACATACCAAACCCGATTCATCCGCCATGCATAAATTATAACGACGGCCGCCCAGAGCTTTTACATACGTATACATCTTTTCCTGCAGGGGATGGAGTATTTCAACCTCCTCGACCGCGAAGGGCAACGACCTCCCCGTATCTTTTCGGGCGCCGCCATATCCGACAGCGGCGATGGTTTGCAAAGAACCGTCCATTAAGGTCGGATGAAGCGTGTAATGTTCAAACTCCTCTTTAAATTCCTTTGGCAAGCAGATGAAGCCCAACGCCTCATCCAGGCTTGCCCAAACCCCGGTCACTCCTTTAAAGTAGGCTCCGTACAAAATTCCGTTCGCGGCAAAAGACTCATAAAAAATATCCGGTTCAATAACATTACATCTTGCTTTAATCGACTCGAGGGGCAAATAATCCCGGCTTTTGCCGGTATTGGAGGTTTCGGGATAGATCTCCCCTTTGGAATGCGCTACCTTATGCGCCGTATCCCCGCTTTGAATCTCATAACGCATGACGCCGTTCTCTTTCTTGATGATAATTCGGGTCTCTTTCATGTCCGCTTCGACAGTGAGTGGCCGCAGCCAGACTACCTTCGCCAGCCTGCCTACAACCCGGGGATGAATTTGGGCTAAAGCCCCGCATACCATTTCCAGGTATCCTACCCCGGGAAACATAAACTTTCCCGTCACTTGATGATCTTTGACAATCAAGTCGGTTTGCCCCAAATTTTTTTCAAAAACTATGCTCCCGGATTCATAACTCATCGGGAGGTTTATGGTATCCAACAATGGGTGAAGCTTCGCATGACTACCCGCCCTTTTTCCCTTTAAAAAGGGCGGAGCAAGCCAGTAGCGATCACGCGCGAAAGGATAACCCGGCAACGATACCCTGCGGGGTTGCCGCAACCGGTCCAGTAACATCCAGTTTACGTTCACTCCGTGGACCCAAAGTTCGGCGATTTTTAAAAACTTGCCTTTCCGCCACCACAGCTTCACCAAATCGGCGGCCTCGTCCGCGTCGTCAAATAGGCCCTGCTTCTCCGGCTCCGCCCTGACACTCCCGGAGCGGACACTATCGGCAACACTTTCTTCCTGGACGAACAACGTGAGTTGCTCCACCAGATCCCGCTTGCTGTCTACGACGATAGCCAGGCGTTCTTCCAGGGGCTCGCGCCCTACTTGGAGGGTATAGGCAATATCGGCCAGAGCCATTTCTTCTGTTTGGGCTTGATCTTTTTCCAAAAACCGCGCCAGTAATTTACAATATTCCTGAAGCCTTTCCTTGTTTTTGGCGGACAACACGATAATTTGCGGAAGGCGCTCTTCCTGCTCTCCACCGGAACCATCCCTTTCCCATTCCTCCAGGATAATATGGGCGTTGGCGCCGCCGGCGCCAAATGAACTAATCCCCGCCCTCCGGGGATATTTCTTTTCCAGTCCGTTTTCCAACATGACAGTCTGCCGCCAATCCTCAAGTTTTTGCTGAACATGGAAAGGGGAAGCTTCAAAATTAATATGGGGATTCAACTCTTCAGCATGAAGGGAAGGGACAAGTTGCTTGTATTTCATTTGAAGTAGTATTTTGGTAACTCCGACAATTCCCGCCGCCGATTCCAGATGGCCGACATTGGATTTAACCGAGCCGATGGAACAGTATTGTTTTTCCTGATGGTAAGCTCCGTAAGCTTTCATTAATCCGGTAATTTCAATCGGGTCTCCCAAAGAAGTGCCGGTGCCATGCGCTTCGATATAGCTTATTTTTTCGGGATCACAATTAGCCTTCCGAAGCGCGGCCGAAATCAACTCAGCTTGGGCATTGGGATTTGGAACGCTATACCCGTTGGTCTTGCCCCCATGGTTTAAGACGCTGCTTTTGATGACCGCATAAATATGATCGCCATCCGCTTCAGCTTGACCAAGCGGTTTAAGCAGGACCGCGCCAACCCCTTCCCCCGGAACATATCCGTCCCCTCCCGCCCCAAAGCTCCGGCAACGTCCGTCACTTGCGGCAAATTTGCCTTGGCTTAATAACAGATATTTATGGGGATGAATCGTTACATTAACCCCTCCCGCAATGGCCAGATCACTTTCGCCCTCCCGGATACTTTGACAGGCCAAGTGAATTGCGGTCAGCGAAGAGGAACACATGGTATCCAAGGCAATACTCGGGCCGGAAAAGTCGAAATAATAGGAGACCCGGTTGGCAATTGAGGCATACGATGAAGACGGGACCAAGTTTTTGCCTGAAGTTTCAACGGCGTCAAAGAGCTGGTACTGGCCATACATGACGCCGACAAAGACGCCCGCCTTCTTTCCGGATACGCGGGACTTCGAATATCCGGCGTCCTCCAAGGTATGCCATACGGTTTGCAAAAACAAACGTTCTTGGGGGTCCATCAACTTCGCTTCCCGAGGCGCAATATTGAAGATCAAAGGATCAAATTTATCCCGAATAAAGCCCCCCCATTTACTATAACTTTTACCTACGCAATTTTGATTTAGATCATAAAATTGTCTCCAATCCCAACGGTCAGAAGGAATTTCGGTAATGCAGTCCCGGCCGTTCTTCAGATTTTCCCAAAATTCATCCATGGTATCCGCCATTGGATAACGGCCGCTTACTCCGATGATCGCGATCTCATCCTCATTCCGCTTTGCCTTGAGCTTCCAATTTGCCGAAATTCGATCATTACTCCCGCGATTCAGTGGCGATTTGGCAGTATCCGTTCCGGAAACCCAATCCCCGGCTATGGCTACTTTATCCTCTACCCCTAGGATTCCGATCAGTCGCTCACGATAGTTGACCAAAAAATAATCGGTTAACTCCTTAAGGTTGGGATACTCGTAAAACAATGTTTTGGATAATGAACCAAAGACCTGCTCCAATTGATTGGTTAACTGCATAACCATGACCGAATCAATCCCATAGCGTTCCATTGCGGTTTCCGCCTCAATTCGCTGCGACGGTAATTTGAGGACTACGGATAAGAGTTGTTTAAAGTAATGAATAGCTTTGGCGCGCAGCGCCTCTCCGGTAACGGCGGGCTTTGCCCGGCTTTGATCCAAATCCGGCAAAGCATTTACTTCATTGAACCGGGAGGGCGGTCCCAAAAATCCGGCCCGCAATTGACGCCGGTCGCCTTCGAGCACCAGTACTTGTTCTTTCCCGGAAGCCAGAGCTTGGTAGAGGGCCTTGATTCCATGGAAGGTCGGCATAGCAACGATTCCGGTGTTTTGCCGTAGTATCTTTTCGGTTGCGGCGTCAATGCGCATACCGCCTTCTCGCCACAGCGGCCAATTCACCGATAAGGTTTGACCGCGCCGCTGTTTTGAAGCCACCAGACTACCGCGATACCAAGCGTAAGCATCCATAAACGCATTTGCCGCGGCGTAATCCGCCTGACCTACATTTCCTTCCGCCCCCGATCCCGACGAAAAAAGAATGAAGAAATCAAGCGGCAAATCCCTGGTCGCCTGATCCAAATTGACCAATCCGGCAACCTTGGGCGCCAACACTTCCGAAACTTCCGCCCGATTCTTTTTAATGATCAAGTTGTCACGGATTAATCCCGCGCTATGAATAATGCCATCGACGCCTCCAAACTCCTCCACCATGCTCGCGATTAAGTTATCTACCTGTTCCTTTAGCGTTACATCGGCCCTGCGATATTCAACCCTGTTGCCGGATAACCCTATTTCATTCAGTAGCGCTTGCTTGGCGGGACTAAGCGCGGTTCTTCCGACGAGCGCCAAAACGGCGCCCTTGATTTTACTGGCCATTTCTTTCGCAAATATTAATCCCAAGCCACCCGCGCCACCGGTAATTAAATAGACCCCCTGATCTTTCCAGGGTATCCGCTCCGCCGTCTGGGAAACCCGAATCTCCCTCCAGCGGCGGACCCACCGTTTTCCCCCGTGATACCGCACATGGGCGGCCATGGCGTGGCGGCGGTTTTCGGTCAGTTTGTTGATGATTCCTTCCGGATTTTCAGCTTCTTCCACCTCAATCAACTGGCCAATCAGTTTGGGATTCTCCAGGCGAACAGTTCGCAATAGTCCCGCCATCCCTGCGAAAAGCCGTTGCTGGGCTTGTTGCGTAAAGAGAACAACTTGAATCAACACTGGACCAAGAGGCTTAGCTTTGAGAATAGCTTGAATCTCCTCAAACGCGTCGATAACATAGTTTTGGTACCTTTCCGCGATCTCACGGCGTTCCGATTTCAAGCGACCGACGCGCGCTCCTTCCATCCGCGCTTGAAGATATTCCATAGTGACACGGTCCGGCTCACAAAGCAATACGATATGCTCCGCATAAACCGGCGGCGCAGTGTTTTCAGCAACGGCTTGCTCTTGCCATTCCGGATGAAACATTAAAGTTCCGCTGCGTAACGAAGCGATTTCACCCTCCAATACCCGGGATGAGAGTTCCTTCATTCGCACACAAATTCTCCCCTGATCGTCGCATAAATCAATATCCACTTTTTGAACCTTCCGACCTTCAGCGGCGGGATCGCTCCGCCGGATGAAAGCCCACATCGAGGCCGCGCACCGGCCGAAGATCTCCAACTCCCGCAACGCGAAAGGCAGGGCCGGCTTGGCGGGCATTGGGCTATCGGACGACTGCATGATGAGCGCGATTGAGGCCTGCAAAGCCGCATCCATCATACTCGGATGTAAAATAAACTCGTCCGCGGTTCTGGAAACATTACCAGGCAAGGATAACTTGGCCAACACCTGGCCCGGGCCCACGTACACCCGCTCAATTCCTTGATGCGCCGGACCATACTCGATTCCCATGGTCTTAAATATTTCATAACATTGTACCGGATTAAAACGCGCCAAACTACATTCCGCTTGCAAAACACTCAAATCCAAAGTCACGCCCTCGGTCATCGGACCGAGTACCGCAAGCCCCTGACCATAGATTACCGCCGCTTCGTTCTCAGACTCCGCCTTGCTATAGATTAGGTAAGCTATGTCGCCGCCGGCTTCAGGGAATAAGCGAATATGGACGGGTACTTTTTCATCTTCAACGGTAATGGGACGGATCCAGGCCACGTTTTTAAGCCGAATCCCGAATGAGTCCGCCGTTTGCGCTCCTACCGCCCGGACTACCGCGGCTCGGGCCATTTCAAGATAGGCGACTCCCGGCAAAACGGATTGGCTTTGAATCACATGGTCGGTCAGGAAAAATTCCTTCCCCGTAAAAATGGAACTAAACCTTTGTTCTTCAAAATTGGAGGTATTCTGATGAAGCAACGGATGGAGATACGTAGCGGCGTCAGACTTAGACAGACTGCCCGTCTTAAATCTGTCGGTGATCCAATAGCGTTCTCTGGCAAACGGATACGTAGGCAGGCTAATCCGGCGGGGATGTTGAGCGCCGTAGATTTTATTCCAATCAAAGCTTAGACCCTTCACCCAAAAACTCAATAGTCGGGGATAGTCTTCTCCCGCCAGCCATCCCGCAACAGTTTCTTCCGGCTTGTCAGCCGCAGCCCCGATATCCAATGGCTCCTTACTTTGTTTGACTTGACCGCAATAACAACCGTCGATATTCTCCCGGCCCTCGGCAAACCTTTGGAGCTTTTCCCTCAGCTCCGCCATGGTTCTTACCACCAGGGCCATCCGCTCTTCCATGGCTTCCCGTCCTACTTGAAGCGAATAGGCCATATCCATTAAAGCGGCATCGGAAAGCTGTTGCTCATCAATTAGGTCCACCAATTGCCGCGCCCGGGCGTTTAGCCGCTCTTGATTTTTAGCCGTTAACACAATAATCGCGGGGTTGGGAGGCAAACCAATTTGAGCCGTATCCAGTTGGGGGGGGATATATTCTTCAATTACAATATGGGCGTTTGAGCCACTGGCGCCAAAACTACTGACTCCGGCGCGGCGGGGTTGCTCCCGCCCATCCATTACCGGCCTTTGCCAATCTCTGAGTTCTTGGTTTACTTGAAAGGCAGTGGCCGCAAAATCAATATTCTGATTTAACGTTTTTGAATG
>JASFQO010000093.1:0-7426 GCA_050115405.1 Bacillota bacterium | reverse complement strand
ATACATTATCAAGGATTTTGCTCGCTATCTTTTGCCCTGCTCTTATACACATTATGCTTGTTTTTGCATTGCGGACTGCAAAATACTGCGCTGGGACGGCTGGCGACAAAGGCCTTCAGCGCTTACACAGACGCAGAGGATTCTTATCATCCGTCCCACCTTATATATTGTAACCGAAATAACTTAATAATATATTACCATTATACTAACCGTCATTATCAGCGTCGCGGGCGGTCTTTTTGTTCTCCTGTCCGCCTGGTCCTCTTGGCCTTCATCTAAATTCAGTGAATTTTCGTGTCTATTCAGGGCATTAAAATTTATGGAATAGAATATATGAGTCAAAAGGAACACGGCGCGTCGTATAATCGGCAATTCAAATTCCCGTTCTTCGCTTACCTCAACAACCTGTTTTGTACTTAACAATCAGCCCCGCCGCCCAATGAAACAGCAATCCGGACAGCCGTTCAAACTCAGTCCGCGCCCTATCCGGCTTTGTCTTCAAGAGCATACCGGTCTGCAAAATCTCCCGTTCCTCCGGCTGGAGCAAGGGGATAAGCTCTGTCTTTCGCCTTATATAGGTTCCCGCTTGATCATAATAGATTGCCTGCACGGTGAAGGCGGCTGATTTATAAAGAGCTTTCAATATCTCCGCGTCTTTCTCGTGTACCATGTTGTGACCGCACAGGTGATAAAGGTTGCAAGCCCCGATCCGGATAGCGCGGTGAATATCCTCCTTGCCGAAGAGCGGCAACAGAAAATCAATGCTGCCAAAGACCGGCGTGGTATCCTGATAGAACTGGAACAGATCGGAGCGTTCCCAATTGATTAACTCCTGCCGGCCGGAGATAAAGCCACACACTTTCTCCCGGTTCGGAAGCGCGTCCAGCATAGCGCTGTAGGCTTTCAAATCTTCCGGAGTCGCGTAGTCGAGTGTGACGATCACATCAATGTCGCTAGTGTCCGTTGCTTCGCCCCGGTTATAACTCCCCTGAAGCCCAACAAAAATCAGGCGGGAACCGAACAACAATTGTAGCTCGTCTAGGTATCCTTTCATCCAAGTATGAATATCGATCTCCATGTTCGACTCCTTAGTGTCGGTTTCACGCCTAGTTTTCTTCCGCTCCGGTCACGGCGACGTTCAACAGCTTCACGGTCGCGGGACCGACAAAATTGTTCTCGTATTGTAATTCCCGGGAGAAATACATCTCCTTCTGAACCGTCCGGATGTTTCCGGAGATCGAGCCCCCCGCGACCGGAATGGTTTGCACTCCGTCAAAATACCGTCCCAAGCGGATCTCCCCGCCGAAATCCCCGGTAACCGGGTCCATCTGAAAGTCGGAAAACGCCAACAATTCCAGGTGGGGTCCCGCTTTTAACACGGCGGCGGTCCGTTCTCCCCCGGCGATCACCACGTTTTTGATGGAACCGGTGGGAACCGCCTCCATATAATGGCAATATTGTTGATTTCCCCAATAGCGGAGAAACCGTCCGTCCCGAATGATTTCCACTTTTTCCAGTAAAAATCCGTCTTCGTCGAAAGCGGCGGACTCCACCGATCCGGTCAGCCCCGGATCAAGCTCCATCCGAAGCGCATCGCCTCTCACCGTCTCCCCCTGGACGGATTGACCCGGCTTAGCGGCGGAGATTCCCTCATAAGCGCTTTTAGCGGCGGTTTGGACATAGTAATATTGGAAAAACTCCTTAACCGGCTCGCCGCTTAGCAATACCGTATGCTTCCGCAGGGCCGGAGTGGGAACGGCCCGCGCCTTCTCCCGCGCGAGCCGGCGCATCTCGCCAACCTTCGCCCGGAACGTCTCCGGGTTCAACTCCGCAAACTTCAGATCCCGGTATAATTCCACCTCGTGGCCGGCGTTGCGGGCCACGGTAATCAACTCCACCTGACCCCGGTAACTCCTTTGCCGCAAATCCACACCCTCGGAGTTGATGACCCGGGTCGCGGACCGGGTCAGAAAGATCTCCGTCGAATTCAACTCGGCCGCATCCGTTCCGTCTTGCGGAAACAATACCTCCGCCAGCGCGACAAAACCACGGGAAACCGGTTTCCCCACATCCCGCCAGGACGGGGCGGAGACATTTCCGGCCGCCGGCCGCGCCAGGGGGTAAAAGGGATTCTTGACCAAACCGGCGGCATAAGCAGTCTCCGCCACGGACCGGCGGATCTCCGCCTCATTCATCGTGGGGTGAATCCGGGCCGAGGCCGAGCCTTTATACCGGACCCCGTTCGCCTCGAAATCCCGATATACGGTCATCAGGAAATGCCGGACTCGTTTGCCCCGATCCATATCCAGCTCCTTCCCGATGAGAAAGAACTCTTCCGTTTCCTCTTCCACCGCGCTGATTTTAAAACCCGTGATTTCCCGGGTGTTTTTTAAAATTGCGGTCAATCTCTCCAGCATCAGCCCAACCTCACCCTCGTCTTAATATAGGGGCCGCCGTCGGAAACTTTCACCAGTTCCTTATGGCCTTTGCCGCAAGCTCCGGAACCGAAAAGCCGGACCTCCGGAGCGACCATGGAGACGGCCTGCAACACATCCGGGACATATCCGGTCATAATCACCGGAGAGATTAACTTACCGGTCAATTTTCCATCGCGGATCTCTTCCCCCTGAAGAATCAGACATTGAATGCCCCAGTTCTTCGGATCCTCCATTCCGCTCATCGTTCCGTCCAGCAAATAACCGTGGCGGATGGAGGCGATCATCGTTTCCAGGCTGTCGCTTCCGGGGGCGAAAAAGGTATTGGTCATCCGGGAGTAAGCTTTCCGCTCAAACGATTCCCGTTTGCCGTTACCGGTAGGTTTCACCCCCAGGCGGATCGCGGAAAGCTGATCGGAGATTCCGCATTGTAAGACGCCCCGGTCGATCACCCGGGTATCCGTCCCCAGGACTCCTTCATCATCAAAGAGATACGAAGAAACTTGCTTGGCGGCGGCCGCCCCGTCATGCATTGTCACCAGCTCCGCGGCGATGGGTTTACCGAGATATTCCGCGGCTTTGGCCCGCTTTTTCACAAACATATCCATCTCCACCCCGTGGCCGAAGGCTTCATGAGCGATCAGCCCGGCAATCTCCGGCGAGCAGATTACCTCATACTCTCCGGGTTCCACCGGCTCGGCGTCGAGTAGCCGCTCCGCGCGCCAAATCGCATCGGTGACCGCGCCGGACATTTCATCCAAAAGCTCAGGGCCTTTTAAACCGGAAAAGGTCCGATAGGCCAATTTGGTCTTATTCTCCCGCCTGACAATGGGGATTAAGTATCCCTGGCTCCAGACATAGGCCTGCTCCAGCTCCTTTCGGGCGGACATGAACACCTTGGACAGACTTATTTCTTCGTAACTGACCCGGAAATCCACCAGTAGCGGCGACTCTTTCAAAGCCTGGTCTTTCATTGCGGCCATGCGGGTCAACTTCGCCGCGGTATTTACCGTTTCCGGCAAAACCTCCGCTTCTCCGTAAAAACTCCGTTGCAGTTCTTCTTCTTGCAATACCGGATATTCCGCGCCGACGGTTCCGGCGGAACGCGCCTGCTCCAAACGGCGGTTGACCCCGGCGTCAATCGCCGCGGCCAGATCCGCCAGACCATCCGCGTCCATCTGGTTGAAAGAGTATTCCGAAAAGTACCGTCCATTGTGAACCCGGACGACAAACCCCCGCTCCACCCAGCGGGAATCGCTGACCTGAGTGGCGTTTTTCTGCACCAAATAGTGTTTGCCGCGCAGATCCGTCCCCAAAACCGAAACATATGGATACCTGTGAGACAACTCCACCACCAATTGCCGTATTGCTTCTTTTTGACCACTTAGATAATCGGACATCGGTACACGCACTAAAAAACCTCCTCGATAAACTGGTTTATGTTAGGTGTCATAACCTCCTATGACGTCACAATCTTCCCCAGCACCGCCGGATGCCGGGCGCCGGTAGCCGTGGGGACGTTGGCCGGGACGCCGTGAATGGCTTCATTCGCCAAAATGGCAAAGAGGATGGCTTCCTTGGCGTCGCTGGAAATGCCAAAGTCTTCATGACGCCGCACTGTGATTGGCGCCAGCCGTTTTTGCAGCCACTTCAGCAGGATGGGATTGTAAGCGCCACCGCCGCCAACTATTACTTCATCCGGTCGGTAACGCGGATAGATAAACCGCTCGTAACTCCCGGTGATCGTCTCCACCGTAAAGGCGGTAACCGTCGCCGCCAGGTCTTCTTTAGTAAGACCATGCCGCTGCCCGGCGGCAAAAATATCTGTGGCGTATTCCGACCCGAATGCTTCCCGGCCAGTGGTTTTCGGAGGACCTTGGCTCAGATAGGGGTGGATCAACAACTCCGCCAGTAAGTCCGGGCAAACCATACCCCGGGCAGCCAGCATTCCATCCCGGTCGTAGGTTAATTGACCGTCCGTGCTCATCCGGACCATGGCGTCAATCAGCATATTGCCGGGACCGGTATCAAAGGCCATAATTTGGGAAAAGGGAACCGCGCCGCCCACTAAAGTCACATTGCCAATCCCGCCGATATTCTGAATTAATCTGGTCTTCCGGTCCTGTCCGAACAACAGATAATCGGCGTACGCCGTCAACGGCGCCCCCTGTCCCCCGGCCGCCACATCCCCGGCGCGAAAGTCGGCGACGGTCAAGATTCCGGTCCGTTCCGCAATCACCGCCGCCTCGCCAATCTGCAGCGTGGCCCGGATCGTCCGCCCCGCTTCCATTACCGGTTGCGGGAGATGATAGACGGTCTGACCGTGGGAACCGACGAGGTCAATCTCCGCCGCTTTTAACCCGGCTTGAGCAATCAACTGGAGCGCCGCCTCCGCAAAGAGTTCCCCCAAATAGTAATTCATAAAACAGATCCGGTCGACCGTCCCGGTTACCGGATCAAAAAGTTCACCGATCTTCTGTCGGTCACCGGACGAAAAGGGAAAGTCCTTAAAGGCAATTGTTTTCACGCGGGTTTCCGTCCCTGACCCGGTAATTTCCACCAACGCCGCGTCAATCCCGTCATACGAAGTGCCCGAGTTTAAACCGATCACCAACTTGGTCGGCTTTTGCCGTAAGTGTTCCGCAATCGCGGCCATCGTACCGTCTCCCTTTGCTTCACCCTTATGTTATATTCAGTTAACGTTCGTGTCTGGCTACGCTTCGACACAAATTGTAAGTGGAAATAACCTCTCGGTAATTTTTACCCCAACATGCTACGACGCAAAAACGAATAAAAACGAATTTACGCGCGCCTTCTGCCTCATGTCTACTTATCCTTGCAATTCTTCCGGCAAACCGGTCGCCATCCGTTCCAGCAATTTCTCGTTTAGCGCGCCATTAACTTTCTTTAACGCCAAGAGGAGCGCCCCCACAACCGATTTAAACCGCGGCCGGGCTACGGTAAAGCCGGGTACGCTCCGTTTGAGATCGGTTACAAATAATTTTCTCACCAAAGGGGCTGCGTCAAAAACTCCGCCGGTGATAATTACTTTGCCCGGTCCGGCCGTATAGTCCAGTTTGGCAAGCACCGCCCGCGCCGCCAAACTCAACTCCCAGGCCGCCGTCCGAGTCACCATCCGAGCAAACTCGGCGATGCGGCTTCGGTCAGTTGGTTGTTGATAGATAATGGTGATCATGCGATCCAGTTCCATCCGGTCGGACAACCCCAGATAATCAAGGAGACAACCGGTGAGCGCGGTCGCCGCGCCACGGCCGTCGGCTTCCCGCAAGACGACGGTCATGCCCCGTCGTCCCAGATCATAAGCGCTCCCCTCATCGCCCAGGACATAGCCCCAGCCACCGCTATATGCTTCTCGCCCGGACCGGTCAATTCCAAACGCAATCGCCCCGTAGTGCCGCCACCATCAATGCCGATAATTACTCGCATCACATTCCCTCCCGGCGAAAACAACAGGGGGACGGCGCAAGTGGGAACCAATCCCCTTTGCATCCTTCAAAAGTGTTCCAGCCCATAACCGAGGGGATAAAGGCCGGGAAGATCAACCGGCAGTTTACCCCGGGGCGGAATCTTTCCCCATAATAATTCAGCCAGAGCTTCAAGCGTCACACGGCGAAAACCGTAAGCCGCGATATAAGTGTCCACCTCGGGAAAGGCCAACAAATCATACGGCGCACGCAGGGCAATTACTACCAATGGATACTCGCGGGCCGCCAGCCATTTGACCGTCTCGGCCTGACTCGGCTCACGCCGGGCGTCTTGGGTAGCCACGATTATTAAAGCTGGCCGCTGGGCCGCCAGGCGCGTCTGAAGTTGGTCCCGTATTGCGGCGTCCCCGCCATCTGTCGGGACTATTTGCGCCACCCGCGAATGAAGCCTAGCGATCGCGCCCGCCAGTCCGCCGTCCCAACCGTTGTCACCTTCCACCGTCGTCACTTTTGGACAAAATGGCAAGACTAACAGTTCATCATCGGGATTCAAATGTACCGGCAACAACTTTTGGCGGTTACGAACCAAGGTCAGAGAAGCTGCGGCGATTTCCCGCGCCAAATCGCCATGTTCCCGCCGCCCGTCCGCTGGGGCGGCTATGGGAGACGCCGCCATTTTTTGAGCCTCTAATCTCAGCTTGGCGGCTAAAATCCGTCCCACCGCCGCGTCAATCAAGGTCAAGGGAATCGTCCCGTCCGCCACCCGAGACAGGATTGCTTGATGGGCCGCCTGTTGTTTGGCGAAAGTATGACTGATTAACAATTGGTCCGCCCCGGCCAATACCGCTTGGGTAACCGCATCCCCGATTTCATAATGGGTGGCGATGGCCGCCATCTCCAGACAATCGGTGATGACGAGGCCCTGAAAACCCATTTGGCGGCGGAGCAAATCGGTTACGACCGCAACCGACAGCGTCGCCGGTCGCCCGGCGGCCGCCTCCAGAGCCGGAAAGACGATATGGGCCGTCATGATCCCGGCGATTCCATCACGGATCACGGCCCGAAATGGAACCAATTCCACCGCTTCCAAACGGGAAAACGGGCGGGTGATGACCGGCAGGCCTAAATGCGAGTCCACCACGGTATCACCGTGGCCGGGAAAATGTTTCCCCACGGCCAATACTCCCCCGTCCTGCAAACCCCTGACCATAGCCGTCCCCAATCGGGCGACCGTTTCCGGATCGGCGCCGAACGACCGGATGCCGATAATCGGATTATCGGGATTGAGGTTCACATCCAACACCGGCGCCAAATTCATATTAATGCCTAACGCCTTCAGTTCGACGGCCATTGCTTTCCCGGACCGATAAGCATACTCTTCCCGTCCGGCCGCGCCGACCGCCATGTTTCCCGGAAAAACGGTCCCACCGTGGGTAAAACGGACCACCGCTCCGCCCTCCTGGTCAATTGCAATCAATAAAGGCAATCCGTTGCGCGACTCCCCGGCCGCTTCCTGAAGCGCTCCGGTCAACTCGGTCACCTGCT
>JASFQO010000092.1:0-7434 GCA_050115405.1 Bacillota bacterium | reverse complement strand
CATTCCTCGGCAATCTGTTTGACGGTCATCCGGCCATCCCGCAGCAGACGCAACGCCTTTTTTAGACGTAATACCATGACATAATCGGCGAAATGTACTCCTAATTCTTTTTTGATGAAGGTACTCAAATAAGACGGATTCATTCCCACTTGGGCGGCCACGATCTCCAACGAGATCGTTTTATCGTAATTGTTCTCAATGTAATCCACAATTTTCTGGACGGATAATTTATGGGTATTCCGCTCTTTGACGGTCCGGTATTCAACCAACGTGGCACAAATTTTCATAAAATAAGCCTGCTTTTCTTCCACTGATTCGTAACTATAAAGTTTCACAAAGAGGTCTTCATCGCCAAAAATATCCTTACTTGAAAAGCCCAATTCCAGCACGAATTTAATGATCTCGTAAAATATGTTGGAAAAAATTGCATTAACCCAATCCCCTGAGATAGAATGCTGTGTTATTAGTTTCATACAAATTTTTTCTATCGACTGTTCAAGCTTGGACAGATTCCCATTTTTTAAATATTCCTTTAGGTGGGCGATCTCCGTTACCGGATAATACGAGACCGGCGCCACCTGAGTTTCGGCTTCCCGATAAAAGACTAACGAGTCCGGTTTGGAGAAATACTTATAATTTAAAGCCTTCAACACCTGCGCATAGCAGATTTGAATGCTCTCGATCCCGGTTTTAGCTTCACTAACAGCGACTTTAAGAGTAAAATGATATTGGCGTTCCACTTGTTGCTGCGTTTCACTGATCAGTCGCGTCAGCTCCGCTTCAATTCCGTTTACAACCTGTTCTTTATCCAATACCAGTAGTACCACGATCTTCCCTAATTCCATGGTAATCACGGCATTTTTATAGGCTTCGAAGCCCTGCTTAATCCGGCTTTGAATTTCCTTGCATAACAAGACCTTGGGGAGATAGTCCCGGTTCTCCAGCAAAAAGCTGTAATAATTGTTGATTTGAAAGACGATCGTCATAAAATAGTCTCCGGACAAATCGAGTCCCAATTCTGTCGATTTGACGACGATTTCTTCCTGGGTATACTCCCCGGTGAGCATTCCGCTGACCGCATTGTCAATCAGCCCGTGAATATTGGTCTGCAACTTTTCTTGATAAATTTGAACTGACTGGGAATAGCTGTCCTGAAACAATTTTAATAATCCCAAAATTGAAAGGCAGAGCACTGCCAAAATACCATATAGACCGCTGAGATTAATTTTTTTAAGCCTTTTTCGTACCAGCGACTCGGGAATCACTGAAATTATCCGCCAATTAGCCTTAATTGACTGTGTAGTTAGTAGATAGTAGTTGTCTTTCCGGTCCTTGACCTGGATTATCCCTGAATTTTTCCGGTTCAAGGTCGCCAAGTTAGCCTTATTTCGCTGATAAACTCCGTATAGAAGTTTATTTTGGCTGCAAATAACCTGGTTTTGACGGTCCAGAATAATGACCCCGATTTGCTTTGAGGAGGTCAGTTTGGAAAGTAATTTGTCCTCAGCGATATTGAAGACCATGACTCCGTTTTTTGAGTTAAACGGCGCCGCGGCAACCAAAGAAATAATTGTCGGAGAATTTTTATCTCCGCCGCGTTTATGGCGGGAAGGGAACCATTTTTTCAGCTTGCCTTGCGAATAAAATTGATTGATGATCACATGGTCCGGAAAATAGTCCAGATTGGAGAACATATATTGGGTGGACAATACTTTGCCGCTGTTTCGACTGTATAAACTGATTGAATCGATCACGGAGTCGGAATTGATGATCGTCAAAAAATTCTTTTGAATCTCCAAAAGCGTATAATAGTCATCTTTGTCATAATCATTTTTGGAGATTATATAAATGATATTATTGTTACTGACTAATTGATTGTAGTAAGAATTGACTTTTTGTTCCACAGAGTTCATCCAAGCGGCGTTTTGTTCCTGATTTTTCTGATAATACCGGATCTGCTGTTTCCAAACCCCTTGATGGACTTGCCCGTAATAAATAAAAACTGAGATTGAAATGATTACAGTCACGGTCAAACAAGCTAAAGCCAGCTTTTGTTTTGGCCCGAATTTGAACCGGAAAAGCTTCATCATGAGCTTGTCAAACATATTTACCTCCATACTTAATGCGACTTGAGAGTTGAAAGTTCTTGGTAAACAATAAATAAAAAATGAGCTTAACAGGTAGCTTTCTTTCCTAAAAAATGGTAAATATAGGTTGCTAGACCATATTTACGAACAGGATAAAAAAAGATACCATGTATAAGCTCATCGATAACATTTTAACCCAATTCAGATCATGTTTCAAGAGAAATTCCACCTTCGAATCATTGTCATTGGGATGTTGCTTAGAAGAGACTATAGAGGAATCTCCTCAATTGTCAGTACCTTACGCTTGGAACCCAAGTGTTACGATAATCTGATCCACTTCTTCCGGTCTAAAGCATTTGAGCTTAGCGACTTGATGGGTAAATGGGTTGATATAGTCGCTCAAAACGCACCGTTATTGAAAGTTGCCGACCGCTTAGTAGTGATTGGCGATAATGCATCCAATGTTGCTTTCGAAGAGGCTGCTAAAGTGAAAGATCACCTTGGTAATTCCCTGTTAACCATTATCGTCCGGGCTAAAGCTAACTTTGTGGCCTTCGAACCAGCAATTTTCGTTACCAACAAGCGGGGCCGGGGCCGTCCAGCCAAATATGGCAAAAAGGTCAACTTGAAAGAACTTTTCGAATCCCGTCCCCAAGATTTCCAGACCGCTAAGGTATCGCTTTACGGTAAATTGGAAACGATTCAGTATTTATGTCTGGACTTACAATGCCAGTGAGATATTATTTTAAAACGCTTTCCTAATTATTCTAGTAACTATATATTAAACCCTTTAATCCCAAGTTGGTAGCCCACACCTCAGTATAAAGTGTTAATTGAATATTAACGGCAAAACCGCCTTAGCCTGGCGGTTTCTGGTTATAGACGCTTCCCAGCCTGTAATCTACCATTGAGATCCCGGCCATTCAATGGTATATTATTTTTGGAGCACAAATTCTATTTTAAAAGGGGTTTCGCATGGTCAAACAACAAAAACCGGACAAATACGGCAATCTCAGTATCTCGGCGCTAAAGGGAGCGGACCGGGTCCGGCAGCGCCCGGGGGTAATTTTTGGTTCCGACGGGTTGGAAGGCTGTCAACACTCGGTATTTGAAATCCTCTCCAACTCCATTGATGAAGCACGCGAAGGTTATGGCCGGATCATTGAAATCACCCGCCACAGCAACCTGGCCATTACCGTTAAAGATCATGGCCGGGGAATCCCGCTCGACTTTAACGCCAATGAACAACGCTATAATTGGGAACTAATCTTCTGCGAGTTATACGCAGGCGGTAAGTATAAAAACAATTCCGGGGAAAACTACGAATTCAGTTTGGGCCTAAACGGTCTAGGAAGTTGCGCCACCCAATACAGCTCGGAGTTCATGGACGTCACGGTCTTCCGGGACGGTTTTCAATACCGCCTCCATTTTGAAAAAGGCGAAAATATCGGCGGCCTCTATAAAGAAAAAGGCCACTACGAACATACCGGTTCCACCATTACCTGGCGGCCCGACTTGGATGTCTTCACCGACATCGCCATTCCCCTGGAATATTTTCAAGTCACCCTTAAAAAACAGGCCGTGGTCAACTCCGGTCTCAAATTTATCCTCTACGACGAGCCCTCCGGCGCGACTTATGAATATTGCTACGAAAACGGAATTGCCGACTATATTAAGGAAATCAACTGCGCCAAAAACTTCACCGAGGTCCGGTCCTTCGAAACCGCCACCCACGGCCGGGACCGGGAGGATAAGCCGGAGTATAAACTCAAAATGCAACTGGCTTTCTGTTTTAATAATGAAATTAATCTCATCGAGTACTACCATAACTCCAGTTTCTTAGAGTATGGCGGGGCCCCGGACAAGGCGGTCAAGAACGCTTTCGTCTACGAACTCGATAAATGCCTGAAAGCCCGCAATCTGTATAATAAGGATGAGACACGGATCACCTTTGCCGATATTCAAGACAGTTTAGTCCTTGTCACCAACTCTTTTTCAACGGAAACCAGCTATGAAAATCAGACCAAAAAAGCCATCACCAATAGATTTATTCAGGAGGCGATGACCGACTTTCTCAAGGAACAACTGGAAATCTACTTAATCGAAAACAAGGTGGAAAGCGATAAAATACTCCAACAGGTGCTGGTCAACAAACGAAGCCGGGAAACGGCCGAAAGGGCCCGGATTAATATTAAAAAGAAACTCACCGGTAATCTGGACATTTCCAACCGGGTAAAAAAGTTTGTCGACTGCCGCTCCAAAGACTTAAGCAAGCGGGAACTCTATATTGTGGAAGGCGATTCGGCTTTGGGCTCCTGTAAAATGGGACGCGACGCCGAATTTCAAGCGATCATGCCGATCCGCGGTAAAATCTTAAACTGTCTGAAAGCCGAGTACGACAGTATCTTTAAAAACGAGATCATTGTGGACCTCTTAAAAGTACTCGGCTGCGGGGTGGAAATCCAGTCCAAGCACAATAAGGATTTAAACACTTTTGACCTTGAGAACTTACGTTGGAATAAGATTATTATTTGTACCGACGCCGATGTGGACGGATTTCATATCCGCACCATGGTGCTGGCCATGCTTTACCGGTTGGCGCCCACCCTGATTCAAGCGGGTAAAGTTTATATCGCCGAATCGCCGCTGTTTGAGATTACCACTAGAAACAAAACTTTTTTTGCCTATACCGAAAAGGAAAAACAGGCCTATCTCAGCAAGCTGGATAGAAAATACAGCATTCAGCGTTCCAAAGGTTTGGGCGAAAACGAACCGGAAATGATGTGGCAAACCACGATGAATCCGGAGACCCGGCGGCTTATTCAAATAATGCCGGATGAAATAGAGCGCACCGCCACAGTTTTCGACTTATTGCTCGGGGATAATCTGCCGGGCCGCAAAAGTTTCATCGCGGAAAACGGCTATAAATACCTTGATATGCTGGATGTGTCGTAGAAAAAAGCAGGGGTAACCCCCTGCTTTTTTCGTCTCTCGTGGTTCGTCGTTCGTCGCTCAGTCCCACGTTATTCCTTCTCAGCCAGCACATACACTTCCACCTCATGCTCGGCAACAACATCGTCATTGGGAGCGTCTGTTGGGCCGCCGGAAACGCTTTGCGCCACCAAAGCGTTACAGGTCTGATTTGTCCCTACGCTTTCGGTCGCTTCGGTAGTATAGACACCGTCCAAATTACGGTATTCCGAAGGATGTTTGATATATACCCGGCTACCCGCAGGGATTATCTGGGGATCAACCGCCACTGTCTTCTCTTTAATCGTTATTCCGGGACTGGCGGTTGTAACATCCGTTGCGGCTTTGCCTTTGGCGTTAAAGGCATTCGCCTTCAATTTTAGTTTATTCGAAAAAGTCTCGATCAAAGGTATTTGGGTGGTTGTAAAACCACTACGAGCTATTGTGTAACCCACAATTACCGTTTGTGGCGACGCCTGCGGTTTGGCCGCCGTTTTATTTGGTGATTTAACCGCAATGATAGCAGCAACTTTTTTGGGCGCCGGTTTTACTTCCGGCGTAATCTCATTTTTCCGTTTGTACGACCGATTGACAATACTGTTGCGTTTAAACCGGCGGTCTAATTTGATATCCTTTGTGACGTACTTTGTTATGTCCTTTGTTACAGCTTTGTCAATCTTTACACTTGAAACAGGCTTCGACTCGATCGCTACAATTTTGGGTGCTGCTTGTCCCGGCTGCTCCGTCTGTGCTGGCGGCGCTTGAACAACCCGTTCCGATTGCCTTACTTTACGATTTACATGAGTCGGATTATTGGATGTAGCCATTAAAAAACTGATTGAAGCCAATAATACCAAACCCAAGCCGGCCGCAGCCAAAGTTTTAAAGCCCATCTGTTTTTGAAATTCGCGTTCCCCCTCGTCGGCAGTACCCCATTGGCTATTAAAATAAATCTGTTCAAGCGAGACCAAATTGCCGACATCCTTTTCACCCCAAGGGACGTTAGAGGCATTTTCGTTAGAGCCATTTTCGTTAGAGTTATTTTCGTTAGAGCTATTTTCGTTAGAGCTATTTTCATTGATAATTTGAGCCGCCGCATCCGTAAATAATTGTTCGGTGGCAATCAAGTCGTCCAGGGTCATTTCCGGATATGATTTGACTACTTGCCGCAATAAGGTGATTAGCTCGTTAACCTCACCTTCCAGGCCACGGTTACTCGAATACGATAAAATCCACTTTTTAAGTCCCTGATAAAAATGATCTATTTCAAAATTCAATTGCAGACAGGCGGCTAGGATATCCAACCCGCACACTTCGCCGGGATGCTTGTCCAGATCTAAAACATAACGATATAATTGACGTCGGATATAAGGCCGGTATTGGGCATCAAACAAATTCAACTGCAATTCGAGCTGTTTTTCAAGATATTGTTGCATAACTCCATCACGGTCGGCTGTGGAAATTTGCGGATAATCATTAGTCAAGTGCAGTTCCAGCTCTTCAATCACATTTGCGGGCAGAACTACGGCTTTTTTGAGATTCTCAAGGATTCTCTTCATCCTTTTCAACTCCAATCTTCCTTAAAGTTAGTAAAGCGTCACGTAAAATGTTATGTCAAAAGTAACGTAAATCCGCTCTACAAAAGTAATTTATTATTGGGAAATTTACAAGTTATTTAAGTGACGATATACTGGTATATTGTTTCCTAAATAACAGATCAATGATTCCCCGCTTAAAACGTGATAATTATCTATGCGTTATTCAAGAAACGCTTTACTAAATACTAATTTGAAAGATGTCCCAATAATGAAAATACACCCAAAATGATCAACAAACCGAAAGTAGTCATCTGAAAAACTCGCATTAATTGCGGGATCTCCCACTGTATTCTTTGCGAAATCAAACCGGCCAGGACGGTTAAGAGCAGTAACGGTGAGATCGAGTTGGCGATGCTAAAAACCAGCCCAATCAATACTGCTTCAAGCGGCGACAGCGTCGCTACCGTTAACAAGAGGAGCATCAATGGCGCACAAGGGGTTAAACCATAAGCCATTCCCATAATCACCAGTGGCAGCACTCCTTTGTCCCGGATTGATTCGGCCGGACCCGATCGGCATGCCCCGCCGCAATCGCCGCAGGCTCTCCCTTTGCCCTTCCCCCGGATTATTTCCGCCAATAGATAACACCCGGTTAAAATTAGACAACCATCCAAAACCAATCGCGGGTCAAAACAGACTATTCGCCCGCTTTGACCAATAATGGCCCGGCCTAAAACCGCGGATAAAAAAGCCAAAATGCCGACCGCCACCGTTTTGCCCGTCCAAAAGAGACCAAATGTCCGCACGCCTTGTTGCAGACTATGACAGCGTCCCATCGT
>JASFQO010000091.1:0-7509 GCA_050115405.1 Bacillota bacterium | reverse complement strand
AAAAGACCGGGCCGTTGAAGATTTTACGCCGGTTATTGCCGACGCGGACGCTGAGTACGCCCAAATCAGAGAGATCGACCTTTCCGGGGTGGTACCGTATGTCGCAATGCCGCATTTCATTCCGGGCAATTGCAAGCCGGTGACGGAAGTCGAGGGGATGCCGGTTCAGCAGGTTATTCTCGGTTCCTGTTCCAACGGCCGTTTGGAGGATATTGCAGTGGCGGCTGAAATACTGAAGGGTCAAAAAATAGCGGAAGGTGTGCGTATGATTGTAATACCGGCTACGCAACGTATTTACCTTGAAGCCATGCGAGCCGGATATCTCGAAATACTGGTGGAGTCCGGCGCCGTTGTTACCAATTCCACCTGCGGCGCCTGCTACGGAGGACACTTGGGATTAATCGGTTCGGGTGAGCGCTGCCTGTCCACGACGACGCGCAATTTTAAAGGCAGAATGGGAAGCCCGGAGGGCGAAGTCATGCTGGCTGCTCCCGCGACTGTGGCGGCGACGGCTTTAAGCGGCAAAATCACGGATCCAAGAAAGATAATCCATTGATTCTGGGGTGAATGAATATGATAATAAAAGGCCGTGTGTGGAAATTTGGCGACGATATGAATACGGATTTGATTTTTCCGCATTCCGCTTTACGGGTACCGCCGGATGAACAGATTAAGCTGATCTTTAGCGACAATAGGCCGGGTTGGGTTGATCGGGTTCAAAAAGGGGACTTTATTGTTGCCGGGCACAACTTCGGTACCGGTTCCAGCCGGCCCGGAGCAGTATTATTAAGGCGGCTGGGAATTGGTTGCCTGCTGGCTGAAAGCATCAACGGGCTTTTTTTCCGTAACAGCATCGCCTACGGTTTCGCAGCCATGCAGTGTCCGGGTGTATTTAATCTTTTTGAAGAGGGCGATCTTGCAGAAGTGGATTTGCTGCAGGGAACGATAAAAAATGAAAGAACGGAGAAAATCCTTCACGGCAATGCGTTGTCCGCATCCATGATCGATACGCTCAGCGCGGGCGGCATAGAAAATTTGCTTCATCAGAAAGGATACGTGGAATAACATGGATAGTTGGGCGACGAAAGGAAGGTTATTATGCTGAAGAATCCCGGAAAAGTGCTTCGTGATTTATTGGAAGCGCCGGATATTATCATGGCGCCGGGCGTTTATGACGGCATTTCCGCGCGCGTTTGCGAGCAGGCGGGGTTCCCGATATTGTATTTAAGCGGCGCCGGCGCCTCTACCAGCCGGATCGGCGAAGCGGATATCGGACTGACGACGATGACGGATATCGTGGATAATGCCCGGTCAATTGCCATGAAAGTCAATATCCCACTTGTGTGCGATGCCGATACCGGTTACGGGAATGTTTTAAATGTTATTCGCACCGTTCATGAAATGGAGATGGCGGGCATAGCGGCTATCCAGTTGGAAGATCAGGTAGCCCCTAAGAGATGCGGTCATCTTTCCGGCAAGGAATGTATTCCGGCTGAAGAATTTGCTCAGAAGATTCGAGCCGCGGCCAACGAAAAATTCTTCAAGGATACGTTAATTGTCGCGAGAACGGACGCGCGCGCCGTATATGATCTTGAGACAGCCCTGGAACGCGGCAGAATGTACAGGGACGCCGGCGCGGATGTGCTTTTCATTGAAGCTCCGCAGACGCTTGAAGAGGTTGAATTGATAGGCAAGACTTTGGGATCTCAGATCCCGCTGCTTTCCAACCAGGTTATCGGAGGCAAGACGCCGAAGCTTACGGCAAAGGAAGCCGAACAGCTCGGTTATAAAATGATTATTTTCCCGGATGCCATGTGTTTTGGGGCAAGTGTAACGCTGCGCAGAATCGCCGACCGCATTTTCAGAGCGGGGCAAAGCTGGGACGCGATTCCCGACGCGCCCGACAGCCGGGAATTGTTCAACACAATGGGCATGAAGGAGTGGAGAGATCTGGAGCGAAAATATAGCCTGAAAGATAACTAAATATCAAGGTTTTTTTAATGTTGATAATTCCCAAAAAACCGAGTATAATATAAGTAATAGCAGTCCACATATCTCCACCTCCTTTAGGTGGCAGTATCAGCCAACAAGCTTTTGTTTTGTTGGCTGATATTGTTATCGAAGGGGAACAATACCGTTCCAAAACTCATTAATAGGTTAGCAAATAGATTAAGATGATCGGAAATATCTATCAGATAAAATATCGATTTCTAAATAAAGAATGGAGGGAGCCGCCTACGGGAAGTCAAACGAAACAATGGGTCGGCACGTGGGGAGCTGCGCCGCAACTGACCGAACCCGATAATATGCCGCCAAATCCCGGACTGGCAAATAACACTCTGCGCCAGATTGTCCGGGTTTCAATTGGAGGACGACGGGTAAGATTAAAATTTTCCAACCAATATGGCGCCGCTCCGGTGGTAATGAGATCGGCGCATTTGGCGGTAGCGGCGGGTGGAAGTAGAATAATTATCGCCACCGATCGCGTAATGACATTCGGCGGGAGTGAATGTGTAACTATTTTGGCAGGGCAGACCGTTATTTCGGACCCGCTTGACTATAATTTGACCAAACTGTCAAATATGGCTATTACCATTTATTTTGGCAGTATGCCGACTGATCTGACGGGGCATCCGGGTTCGCGGACCACATCGTACCTTCAGGCCGGTAACGCGGTTGCCGCCGCAAGCATATCCGCGGCGGTAACTACTGATCATTGGTACATTATAACCGGAATAGACCTATTGACGGAGGATTCATTTCAAGCAGTCGTTGCTTTAGGTGATTCAATTACCGATGGGAGGGGGAGCGCAACCAACGCCAATAATCGTTGGACTGATGTTTTGGCTTCCCGTTTCCAAGCAAATACCGCTACCGCTAAAGTTGGAGTGCTTAATCTGGGAATTGGCGGTAATGCCGTATTGTCGGGCGGATTAGGGCCACCGGCGCTGACGCGGTTTGATCGTGATGTGTTGGGGCAAAGTGGCGCGCGCTATCTGATAGTCCTTGAGGGCATTAATGATATTGGAGAGGCTGCCGCCGATATCGCAACAAGATTGATCAATGCCTATCGGATGTTCATCAGTAAAGCGCACGGGCAGAAGATGCTGGTATATGGAGGGACAATTTTACCGTGTGGCGGTAATTCATATTATAGTAATCTTCGTGAAAGAATGAGGCGGGCGGTAAATAAGTGGATTAGGGAAACCGGTCCGGCTGATGGCGGATTTGACGCCGTAATCGATTTTGACGCCGCGCTCAGCGATCCGCATGATCAAACAAAACTTTTGAGTACTTATGATTGCGGCGACCATTTACATCTGAATCCGGCGGGATATCAAAAAATGGCGGAAATAATCAAACTCGATCTATTTACCGATGATCATCCTGATAGAAAGCGACCGGTTGGGAGATGCTAAAATTATGTTTTGCGGAGGTTTGGGTTGATTAATTTATTAATCAGACGGTTCGTGAAAGACTACCAAAATACCGCCGATTTTCAGGTGCGGGAAGACTATGGCAAGTTCGCCGGGATTGTCGGCATTGCCTCCAATATCGTGCTTTTTATCATTAAAATTACTGTGGGGACGTTCTTTCACAGTATTGCCATTATTGCGGACGCAATTAATAACCTCGCGGACTCAGCCGCTTCTATAGTAACGCTGCTGGGCTTCAAAATGTCCGGGAAACCGGCGGACGCCGAACATCCCTTTGGTCACGCCCGGATGGAGTATATCTCCGGTCTCTCGGTCTCTTTTTTGATCTTATTTATCGGACTGCAATTGATGCAAAGCGCGGCGACGAAAATAGTCCATCCGCAACCGGTCCGGTTTGGTAACGTTGTAGTTGTGGTATTGGTGATCTCGATTTTGCTCAAACTGTGGCAGAGTATGTTTTATGCTCAAATTGGCCGGAGGATTGCTTCCGCTACTTTAATGGCAACCGCAGCGGACAGCCGTAATGATATTATAAGTACCGCCGCTGTTTTAGTCGGGTTCATCATCACCCGGGCGACCGGTTATAATTTGGACGGCTATATCGGGGCGCTGGTGGCCGTATTTATTCTGGTAACCGGAATGAAACTGGTTAAGGAGACCAGCGACCCATTACTGGGCGTGGCGCCTACCAAGGAATTGGTTGACGGGATCTACCGCAAAATTTTAAGTTATGACCATATAATCGGCTTGCATGACCTGGCGGTACATAACTACGGGGTGGGAAAGTGCTTCGCCTCGGTGCATTGCGAGGTCGCCGCCGAACAGGACATCATGGTCAGTCATGATATCATCGACAATATTGAACGGGATTTTTTAAAAGAGGAAGGCATTCATATGGTAATTCATCTCGATCCGGTGGTGACCAATGATCAAAGAACCAATGGGCTGAAGGCCCAGGTGCGACAGATAATTAGCCAAATTTCACCGGAAATCGACATGCATGATTTTCGGGTGGTCTGGGGGGTCAGCCATTCCAATCTGATTTTTGATGTCGTCGTCCCGTTTGCTTTTCGCTGGAGCGACGCCCAACTGGTCAAGCTGATTACGGACCGGATCAATGCGCTTGATGCCAATTACCGTACGGTGATCACGATTGACCATCACTATGTGCCAAACGCGCAGTATTGAAAAGGACCGGGATTTTTAGTCGGATTATCATTATGAGTCTAATATAGTTGTTGCTTTTTGATTTTATGATATTATCGGCAAATTTTTTGTTTTAGACCGTTGACAGAAGATTAATAAAATATAATAATAAGATAAAAAATAATATATACTTCCAAAATTGCAGGAGCATCAAGAACCGAACATGGTTAGAATTTATCGCGCCAGACTGGTGTTTAGGATCACGGTATTTATTGCTGCGATTTGTAAGTACATAAACGATAAAAATATCTTGATCATTTCAAATGGTATGCCGTTAAGTAACGGAATCAAACCTTTGCATATTTTATGGCTGATATTGACGGCGGAAATGATGCTGAAATTTTTTCCGCTGCGAGTGATGAGCATGGGTTGTCGCAAACAATTCAAAGTTAACTATGCGCCCGGCGCCCCAGAACCAATCCAAACCGAGATCACCGCCTGGATGCGCAGCGAAAACGCAGCCGCCCTAAAGGTGGCTGCAGTATGGCTGGGCGGGAACGCGATTGTGGCTTTGTTGTATTACGCTAAGGTTTTGGGCGAAAGTGAAATGGTGTTGTTATCCCTCTTTTATTACGTTGGCGATTTGATTTGTATTCTGTTTTATTGCCCCTTTCAGTCGTTGATTATGAAAAATCGCTGCTGTGTAACCTGCCGGATCTTTAATTGGGATTCAATGATGATGTTTACCCCGTTAGTGTTTATACGGAGCTTTTTCTCATGGAGTTTGGCGCTGGTTGCCCTCTGCTTGTTCGTACAGTGGGAAATTACGTATTGGCGGTATCCGCAGCGTTTTTTTGAAGGAAGCAACCGTAATTTAACATGTGGGTATTGCAGCGACCATCTTTGTAGAGTCAAGCACCGTCCCGTTTCCAACGATATCATCCATAAATGGACCTGATAGTTAGGCGCGAGGCATGAGTAAACTCATTTTCATTCGTTTTTGCGTCGTTGACTTCCAGCCTCCAGCCTTTAGCTTCCAGTATCGTTAGTGTTTATCCTCAATTGCAATTTTCGGTTTGAAACCCCGGGTTATTTTTTCGGCTTTGGGGATATTGAGTTCCAAGACGCCATTGCGATAGCGGGCGGTGGCTTGTTCCGCAATCACCTCGGCGGGGAGGGAAATTGTCCGGAAGAAATTGCCATAGCGCCGTTCGGTCAGATGATATCCTTTTTCATTGCGGTCATCTTCCTGGCGAAGTTCGCCTTTGAGCTGGACGCTGTGTTCATCGACGGTAATATCCAAGTCTTCCTGGTTAATTCCCGGGAGATCCGCCTTAATAATGATCGCTTTCTCGGTTTCCTTCATATCGATTGAAGGACCGAAGTCGCTTAGTTCCCAGAAGTCTTGGAAGTTTTTGGGGAAAAACTGGTTGAAAATTTTGGCCGGTTCCCAAAAGTCATTGTTGCGCATCGGACTGAGCCAATAACGTCGATCCAAATTAATTGATACCTCCTTTTTATTTTCTATTATATTTCGCAGCCTGCGCTGAAGTTATTCATTGGTAAATTCAGGAACGGTTCTTGACACCGTCCCTTAGTTTCTCAAGATCCGGGCGATTTCCGCCACATCCTTATCCCCGCGTCCGGAGAGATTGATAATGATAATTTGCTCTTTAGGCAGCCCGGCGGCAAGTTTCGTCCCGTAGGAAATAGCATGGGAGCTTTCGACCGCGGGAATAATCCCTTCAACCTTGGAAAGTTTCAAAAAAGCCTCGACGGCTTCCCGGTCGGTGACGGTGACGTACTCGGCCCGGCCACTGTCTTTGTAAAAGGCGTGCTCCGGCCCGACGCCGGGGTAATCGAGACCGGCCGCAATCGAATAGACCGGTAGCGGTTTGCCTTGTTCGTCCTGAAGGAGATAACTTTTAAAGCCGTGGAGGACTCCCGGCGTCCCTTTGGTGAGAGTCGCCGCGTGGTCGGGCGTATCCAACCCTTTGCCGGCCGGTTCCACGCCGACCATTTTGACAGCCACATCATCATAAAATGGGGCGAAAAGACCGATCGAGTTGCTGCCGCCGCCGACGCAAGCCACCAAATAATCGGGCAGACGGCCTTCCAATTCCATAATCTGTTGTCGGGCTTCTTTACCGATGATCGCTTGAAAATGGCGCACCATTTCCGGGTAGGGATCGGGGCCGACGGCGGAACCCAACATGTAAAAAGTATTTTGATAATTGGCGATCAAGTCGTTAAGCGCGGCATCGACCGCGTCTTTGAGGGTCCGGGTTCCGGTCTTGACGGGGATTACCTTGGCGCCTAAAAGTTCCATCCGAAAGACGTTCAACTCCTGGCGACGGGTGTCTTCCTCACCCATATAAATCACGCATTCCATGTCAAATAAAGTGCAGGCGGTAGCGGTCGCCACCCCATGCTGTCCGGCGCCGGTTTCGGCGATCACGCGCTTTTTGCCGAGCCGTTTCGCCAGCAAAACTTGGCCAATGGTATTGTTGATTTTGTGGGCTCCCATATGATGGAGATCTTCCCGTTTCAAATAAATTTTGGCGCCGCCGACCTCCCGGGTCAGCCGCGCGGCGTAGTAGAGCGGGCTGGGCCGGCCGACGAAGTATTTTAAGTAATAATCAAGCTCTTTTTGAAATTCCGGATCAGCCTGAAACCGCTCGAAAGCCTGTTTGACCTCATCCAATACGGCGACCAGATTTTCAGGGACGAAACGGCCGCCGTATTCACCGAAAAAACCGCTTTTTTGTGTAGAACTCATCTCAACAATCTCCTCTCAATTACCTTTAACTTTAGTATTAGATGATTAAATGATACAGCATATCAAAGAGCAGGTCAAGCAATTTTAAACCGGATTGATAATAGCGGTGACTCCCGATCGTGGCTAGCCGCGTAACCAATTATTAAC
>JASFQO010000090.1:0-7547 GCA_050115405.1 Bacillota bacterium | reverse complement strand
GCTGAAAACGAACGACTATCTTCAGTTTGCAGTCCTGACAGGTTGCCTGCGCATCTCGAAGGAGAGTATTTTTACCGGTCTGAATAATCTGAAAGTCTACTCCGTTGCGGATGAGAACTTCGATGAATACTTCGGCTTTACGGAAGACGAAGTCGAACAGATGCTGGAATACTACGGTCTCAAGGAGTATCGCGCCGAAATGAAGGAGTGGTACGACGGTTATCGCTTCGGACAGCAGGATGTGTACTGCCCGTGGGATGTGATCAATTATTGCCACGATTTAATAACAACCAAAAACGCAAGAGTCAAATCGTACTGGATTAACACCAGTGGAAACGACATGGTGCGTAATTTGATTGACAGATCTACTACCGGCGCGGAAAAGCTGGAGATCGAACGTTTGATAGCGGGCGAAGTCATTAGCAAGATGATTAACGACAAGCTGACCTACAACGAAATTGCTCTGGACATCAACAACATCTGGAGCGTTCTCTTTATGACAGGGTATTTGACGATGGCCGGCGAACCTGATGGCGATTTTTAAAAGCTGGTTATACCGAACAAAGAAGTGCGGCAGATTTATACAAGCCAAGTGCTGAAGTGGTTCAAAGAGAAGGCGGCGGCTGAAACGAATACGCTTTCCGCCTTGTACGCCGCGTTTGCTTCCGGCGACACGGAAAAGATCAAGGAGATTCTTGACGAACAGCTTTTGTATACGATAAGCTTCCACGATGCATACGAATCCTTCTATCACGGATTCCTGCTGGCGCTGCTGAATACCTGCGCGGACTGGCGCGTTACCTCCAATCGTGAAACGGGTAAAGGTCGTAGCGATATTCTGGTGGAGAGCGTCGACGGCAAGCTAGGCATCGTCATCGAGGTGAAGGATGTCAGGGGCGGAAAATTGGAAGAGACTTGCAAAGCGGCAATCAAGCAGATTGAAGATAAAGACTACGCGGCTGTTTTACGCCGTTACAGAGTCAAGAATATCTGGGAATACGGCATTGCATTCTGTGGCAAGGAATGCTGTGTCACTGCCAGACATTTGAGTTGAAGTCATCATAATCATATTGGAAAGGAGGCCGGACTCCCGCCTTGATGACCTCGGCTTCTTCCGGCCCGGTGTCTTTTTTTGCCAGCCTTTTTTGGGAAAAATTCCAAGCACGGTCTAATGAGGCAACGGCCTTTTTCAAGCTGCCCAATTCCAAAGCCATTGCTAATTCTCCTTTCAGGTACTAAAAATGTCTTTTTGTATTGTCTGTCAGGTTAAGTTTAAATCGACACCAAAGTAGTTTATAAAAATATTATATCATGATAAAGAAGGGTATGCCAATTGTGAATTCAGGAGCAAAATTTATGGAATAGAATACATATGTCAGGAGATCGGAGATTAACAGGTTTTCCCGAAGGACGAGCGAAAAAATATTTTAAAATCATCTTTAGCCGGTTTCCCGGTATCCGAGATACCAGACGCGCCGATGGATTTTGCCGTATTGGATGAGCTTTCAGTCCTGGCATTCGTTTTTTTCAAATTGAACAATTAGACGGTCGGCAATATAAAGACATTAATATTGCAAAATTAATGTAATAAAAAGGGATTCTGTATTCTTGCAGCGAACTGTTAATTTAACTCTTATATTTTATTTTAAAAAGTATGCCCAAAATAAACTTATTTAACGAAGAAGATATTGAGAGCATCGCGTATAAAAACCCGTTGGCGGGTCGGGCGCGGCATTGATTGGGCTAAAACTATTTGAACGGCGAGGTCTTGAGCAATGGAACACTTGGACAAATTGGAAAACAAAAGTATCCATATCCTGCGTGAAGCTTACAGTTCGTTTAAGAACCTCTGTATGCTCTGGTCGATTGGCAAAGACAGCACGGTCCTTTTATGGCTGGCCCGGAAGGCGTTTTTCGGCCATGTGCCGCTGCCGTTGGTGCATATCGATACCCATTACAAAATTCCCGAAATGATCCAATACAGGGACCGTTTGGCCTTGAAATGGAATCTCGACATGGTCTATGGGGAAAATAAACAAGCTTTGACGAAGCAGGCGACCTTCCCCGATGGGAAATGCACCCGGCTTGAATGTTGTAAAAATTTAAAAACGGAAGCGTTGCGCCATACCTTGTCGGGGGAATGGCCGCGTTACCGATTAAATCATCATACGGGCAAATATGAGAAGGATAAAAACACCGAACCGTACACCGGAGTGATCGTCGGAGTCCGGGCCGATGAAGAGGGAAGCCGTTCCAAAGAACGCTATTTTTCGCCGCGGGACCGGGAGAATAACTGGGACTTGGGCGACCAGCCCCCGGAGTTTTGGGACCAGTATAAGACCGACTATGCGCCCGGGACCCACGTCCGGATTCATCCCTTGCTGGACTGGACCGAGTTGGATATCTGGGAATACATCCGGCGGGAAGGAATACCTGTGGTGTCCCTCTATTTTGACCGGGGGGCGGGGAAACGTTATCGTTCTTTGGGCTGTTGGCCGTGTACCCATCCGGTGGATTCGGACGCCAAAAACCTGGACGAGATTATCACCGAGTTGCGGACCGGCAAATTCGCCAATATCGCCGAACGTTCCGGTCGCGCTCAAGACCGGGAGGATGGCGGTGGGCTGGAAGATCTGCGTAAAGATGGATACATGTAAAGAAATAACTGAAAGGGAGGTGATTAAATGGAAGAGGGCACAATACTCAGCGGCGGACGTTCGGATAATTACGAACAACTGTCAACTGGCGACGACATGAGTATTGTGATTGTCGGCCATGTGGATCACGGTAAAAGCACCATCATCGGGCGATTGCTGGCGGATACCGGGTCATTGCCCGACGGCAAATTGGAGTCGATCCGGGAAATGTGCCGCCGGACCTCCAAACCGTTTGAATATGCCTTTTTACTGGACGCTTTAAAGGATGAAAGAGCCCAAGGGATCACGATTGATGCGGCCCGTTGTTTTTTCAAGACTAAAAAGCGGAATTATATTATCATCGATGCTCCCGGCCATATTGAGTTTTTAAAGAATATGGTGACCGGCGCTTCCCGCGCCGAAGCGGCTTTATTAGTGATTGACGCCACCGAGGGCGTTCGGGAAAACTCGCGGCGGCACGGTTATATTTTAAAGATGCTCGGTATTAAAAAAATTGCGGTTTTAGTTAATAAAATGGACCTGGCGCATTATGAAGAACACGTGTTTCAACGAATTGTCCGGGAGTATGCCGCATTTTTACAACAGATTGACCTTGAGCCGGCGGCTTATATCCCGGTCAGCGGAATGCAAGGGGACAATATCATCGCTAATTCCGCCAATACCGAATGGTACCGGGGGTTAACCGTCCTGGCGGCCCTGGACGATTTTCGGGCGGAAAAACCCCTTGCCGACCAGCCTTTCCGGATGCCGGTGCAAGATGTCTATAAGTTCACCCGGGGCGGCGATACCCGGCGGATCATCGCCGGGACGATTACTTCCGGGAAGGTCCGGGTGGGCGCGGAAGTGGTTTTTTACCCTTCGGGCAAGAAAAGTAAAATTAACAGCATTGAGGCGTTTAACCGGCCGTCTCCGGCAGAGATTGGCGTAGGCTGGGCTATCGGATTTACCTTAACCGAGCAAATTTATGTGAACCGGGGCAATCTGGCGGTCGTGGCCAATGAGACCCCCCCAAAAGTGACCTCACGGATTCGGGTTAATCTTTTCTGGTTGGGCCGGGAACCCTTGGTCCCCAAGAAAGAGTACTACTTGAAACTGGGTTCGGATAAGGTCGAGGCCAAAGTGGAGGAAATTGTGCGGGTGATTGATGCCGCCACCTTGGCAGCCGGCCCTAAAAGCGAAATCTGTCGACATGATGTGGCGGAGTGTATTTTGCGGCTCAAACGGGCAATTGCTTTTGATTTGGTCCATGAATTGGCTCCGACCGGTCGGTTCGTGATTGTCGACGATTATGAAATTGCCGGCGGCGGGATCATTTTGGAAGATTTGACCGATCGCCAAAAACAAGTCCGCAATCAGGTTTTATTGCGGAATTTCAAATGGGAAAAGAGTATGATCGCTCCGGAAGAAAGAGCCGAGAAGTACAATCAAAAAGCAGCGCTGCTTTTAATGACCGGCCCGCGTCAAGTCGATAAAAAGTCGATTGCCAAGGCTTTGGAGTATAAGCTTTTCAATGAGGGCAAAATCGTCTATTTTCTGGGCATCGGCAATGTATTATACGGAATTGACGCCGATATCAAAAGCAAGATGGCTAACAATCGGGAAGAACATTTACGGCGTTTGGCCGAAGTCTCCCACATTTTGCTGGATGCCGGGGCGCTTCTGTTGGTAACCGCGATTGAGTTGACTCAGGATGATTTGGAAATCATCAAGACGGTGGTTGACAGCGACCGGATCGAGACCGTCTGGATCGGGGAGGATGTTACTACCGATATTGCGTATGATTTGCATCTGCCCACCTATGATACGGTAGAAAAAGCAGCGGTCGTGATTAAGGGCTTTATGCAGGACCGCGGGATTATTTTTAAACCGTGGTGAAACAAGATGGGAGTGGGGCCGGTGCGGCTTACCAAAAAAAGTGAATATGCGCTTTTAGCGTTAATCGACTTGGCCGGAGAATGGCCGGATGGTCTGGTCAAAATTGAAACGACCGCCCGACGTCAAAATATTCCTAAAAAGTATTTGGAGCAGATTCTGTTGCTATTAAAGACATCGGGATATGTCAAAAGCATCCGTGGCGCTAATGGCGGTTATCAATTAGCCAAGCCTCCCGGGCGGATTTTTTTGGCGGAAGTTATCCGCCGCATCGACGGCCCGTTAGCTCCGGTTGAATCGGTGAGCCACTACTTTTACGGTCCTTCCCCCATCGAGCAGGCCCCCAAATTACTGGCGGTTTTTCAGGATATTCGGGATTATACGGCTCAAAAGTTGGAGCAGGTTAGTCTGGCCGAGTTGATTTAAGGAGAGTGACAAAGTGGCCAAAGGGGATCATCTTGTCTGGCATGCAGGGGCCGTAACTTATGAAGAACGCTGCCGGGTTCTCGGACAACGGGGCCTGGTGGTTTGGTTGACCGGCCTTTCCGGCTCCGGGAAGTCGACCATCGCGGTTGCCGTGGAAAAACAGCTCAATCAGTTGGGAAAAGCAGTCTATCGGCTTGACGGCGACAATATCCGGCATGGCTTGAATTCGGATTTGGGTTTTTCAGCAGCCGACCGCAATGAGAACATCCGGAGAATTGCCGAAGTGAGCGCGCTATTTAAGGATGCGGGGTTTATTGTTTTGGTCTGTTTTATCTCTCCATATCGCACGATGCGGCAATTTGCCAGAGAAAAAGCCGGGCCGGGCGGCTTTATTGAGGTTTATGTGCAAGCCGACCTGGAAACTTGTAGGCAACGGGACCCCAAAGGTTTATATCAAAAGGCGCTCAAGGGGGAAATTCCGTTTTTTACCGGCGTCTCCGACCCGTATGAGGAACCTGAAAATCCGGAATTGGTAGTGGATACCGTCAAGCTGAGTTTGGAAACTTCGGTAGCGGAGATAATGGCGACAATCCGGCGTATCGAAGAATTTTAATGGAAGTAGGGTGAAAATTGCCATCAGGCAATTTACACTCCACGGGTTGTGTTGTGACTACTTAGGTAGGTATAACGAGACCAACCCGCATGCGCTGAAAAAGGTGGCGGGGAGACTTGCCGGATTGGCTGATGCGCCGTGAAAAGCCGCACATTGCTGCGTCACTTAAACTGAATGAAGAATGCTGGAGATCGTTTTTGCAAACTTGAAGCGTGTTTGCAAAAAACGACTCTTAGGTCGCTGCGGTGCTCGATATACAGCGAGTATTATCTGCGCTCCTCCCTCGGTCGTTTCTTGCACTGCACGACTTTTGACGACGCGAATGTCGAGACTTTAAGCTCAACCAATCCGGCAAACTCCATCGGCGCGTCTGGTATATCGATTCCTAAATTATTTAGGAAAATCGCTTTACTGGGTGATAGCGCCGACTTTCGGGTACCGGGAAACCGGCTAAAGATGATTTTAAAATAATAAATGAGATCCCAGGTGCCGTTTTTCCCTCGTCATTCGGGAAAACCTGTTAATGTCCGGTTTCCTGACTTATAAATTTTACCCTTGAATAGTCACGTTGTGTTTGCGAACGCAGTGCGAACACTGAAATAGGGTGAAAATTCGTCAGTAGTTACACTCACAGTCTTGCGCCCGGCGCAGCCAGGGCAGGAACGTTAGGGCGAAAGTTGTAGGGGCGAATCTTGTGTTCGCCCATGGTTGATTTTCATTCGTTTTTGTGTCGAAGCGTGCTAGACATCACGTTACGAGTAATTTTTATGAAATAAAGTTGATAATGTTGATAGAGTATATAGTGAAACGTGAAATTTGAAATTAGATTAAAGGAGTGCGAAAAAATGGCGCGAATTAAATGGGTTTTGTTTTTGGTTTTATTGGGTGTGAATGCATTAGGGATTACGCCGATTTTGGCGGCGAAACCAACCGTGAAATTACTCAATGTATCCTACGATCCGACCCGGGAGTTATATCAGGAGTATAATGTCGCCTTTGCGAAATACTGGAAAGCCAAAACCGGTCAAACGGTAATTATCGACCAGTCGCATGGTGGCTCCGGCAAACAGGCCCGCGCGGTGATTAACGGCTTGGAGGCTGATGTGGTGACTTTAGCGCTGGCTTACGATATCGATGCGATTCATAATCACGCCCGATTAATTGCCAAAGATTGGCAGGGGCGCTTGCCTTACAATAATTCGCCTTATACGTCGACCATCGTTTTTTTAGTCCGCAAAGGCAATCCCAAACGGATCAAAGACTGGGATGATTTGATTAGACCGGGAATCGCCGTGATCACCCCCAATCCGAAAACCTCGGGGGGCGCCCGTTGGAATTATTTAGCCGCCTGGGGTTACGCTCTGAAAAAATATGGTCGGAGCGCTGTGAAGGCGCAGAAATTTGTCACCAAATTATTCCGTAATGTACCGGTCCTCGATTCCGGCGCGCGGGGCGCGACCAACACGTTTGTGCAGCGGGGAATCGGCGACGTCTTGCTGGCTTGGGAGAATGAAGCGTTTTTAGCCGTCAATGAATTAGGCCGGGGCCGGTTTGAGATTGTTGCGCCGTCGTTAAGTATTTTGGCGGAGCCGCCGGTGACTGTGGTTGATCGGGTTGTTGCCAAACACGGCACCCGTCAAGTGGCAAAAGCTTACTTGAAGTACTTATATACCCGGAAAGGACAGGAAATTGTCGCCCGCCACTATTACCGGCCCCGGATGAAAGCGGTACTCGCCAAGTACCGGTCGCAATTTCCCAAAATAAAATTGATTACCGTTGATCATTGTTTCGGTGGTTGGGCCAAGGCTCAAAAGACCCATTTTGATGACGGCGGTCTTTTTGACCGGATCTATCAAGTAAAATAAGTTTTCACCCCCGGAGGATTTCGATGCAAAGAAATGCAAGTATGCTGCCAGGTTTTAATTTGACATTGGGATATACCCTGTCCTATCTCGGCCTGATCTTGGTGTTGCCGTTAG
>JASFQO010000089.1:0-7576 GCA_050115405.1 Bacillota bacterium | reverse complement strand
CTCATCAATCTGATCATCGCCATCGATAATTTGTTGGGCCAACGCCAGGTTTTGTTTGGCTAAAGATTCTACCGCCAAATGAATCGCTTCTTCGATCATGCTGCCCATCTTTAATAGTTCCTGCTGCAATTCACTTAAAGAGTGATCAAATAAACCCCGTGTCATTTAAACATCAATCCCTTTCCTTTATCTTTCCGACATGATATTTGTATGGCTGGTTCAACCAAACCGTCCGGTTAAATAATCCTCGGTCTCTTTTTGTTGCGGATTGGTCAGCACCGTTTCGGTAGGACCATATTCCACCAACCGGCCCAACAGGAAAAAACCCAACTGGTCGGAGATCCGCGCCGCCTGCTGCATATTGTGGGTCACAATAATAATACTATATTCCTGTTTTAATTTCGAGATCAATTCTTCAATTTTCCCTGTGGAAATCGGATCCAAAGCCGACGCCGGTTCATCCATCAACAAAACTTCCGGCTCAACCGCCAGCAACCGGGCAATACAGAGTCGCTGCTGCTGGCCGCCGGAAAGCCGCAACGCCGGTGAATTTAAACGGTCTTTCACTTCTTCCCACAAGGCCGCCCCCTGCAAACTACGTTCCACGATTTCGTCCAGGCGATGGCGGTCTTTTAAGCCGTGTACCCGCGGCCCGTAAGCAATATTATCATAAATCGACATCGGAAAGGGATTAGGCCGTTGAAAAACCATCCCCACCCGCTTGCGTAAATCCACCACATCCACTCCGGACTGATAAATATCTTCGTTATCCAAGGCAATTAATCCTTCGGTCCGGACATTGACGATCAGGTCGTTCATTCGATTAAGCGAACGCAGAAAGGTCGACTTGCCGCATCCGGACGGCCCGATTAGCGCCGTCACGTTTTTAGCGAATACTTCCATATTAACCAGATACAAAGCCTGAAAATCCCCATAATACAGATTAAAGTCTTTAACGACAATTTTGATATCCATTTAAAAAAACCTCCTAACCATAAAGCCATATCGGAAAACCGCGGATTATTGGCAAACTAACCCCGCAGCCGCAATGAGAAACGCGCCATAATCCAACCCGCTATTGTATTAAGCAACCAAATACTGATAATCAAAACACTGGCGGTGGCATAGGCGCGCGGAAAAGACAAACCCTCGCTGGCCAAAGTATACAAATGTAAGGTCATCGGGCGCGCCGAGTCCATAATCGAAGTCGGCAAACGCAACGCTCCGCCCACCGTCAGCCAGACCGCAGCCGTCTCCCCCACCGCGCGGCCCACGCTTAAGACCAAACCGGTAACAATTCCCGGCAAGGCGGCCGGTATGATTACTTTCACAATCGTGACCCATTTGGTGGCCCCCAAAGCCAAACTACCTTCCCGATAGGAATTGGGGACGGATTTAATTGCTTCTTCCGCAGTGCGGATAATCGTCGGCAATAACATTAAAGCCAAGGTAATCGCGCCGGATAACAATGAAAAACCAAAACCCAGAAAGGTTACTAAAAAGGCAAACCCAAACAGTCCGAAGATAATCGAGGGAATCCCCGCCAGGGTCTCGGTAGCGAAACGGATCACCTTCGTAATGATTCCTTCGCGGGTATATTCAGTTAAATAAATAGCGGTCCCTACCCCAATAGGACCGGCTAATAAAATTGCCAGAGCGGTTAAATAGGCCGACCCGACAATCGTCGGAAAAATTCCGCCCTCCCGGCCCATCGCTTTCGGATAAGTCGTTAAAAACCGCCAACTAATTGAACCCAGCCCTTCCTTCAAGATAAAAAAGAGTACAAAACCCAAACAACCTACCGTGACCACTGCGGCTGTCCCCAAGATGGCAAAGGAAATCCGTTGGGTAATTTTAGCGCCGGTAAGCATCAGTCCGCCACCTTCTTCCGCGCAAATAATAAGGCCGTCGAATTAATGATAATAATAATGATAAATAACAGGATGCCCACAGCAAACAATGCTTGGGCGTGTTCCCCCGACGCATAAGCGGACTCTTGCCCGATTGTCCCGGTCAAAGTAGGCCCCGAATCGAGGATCGATTTTGGGATTAACGGCGTATTGCCGGTAATCATAATTACCGCCATGGTTTCGCCAACCGCCCGTCCCATTCCCAAAATTACCCCCGCCATGATTCCCGACTTCGCCGCCGGAACTAATACTTTATAGATTGTCTGCCAATAAGTGGCGCCCAGGGCCAGCGATGCCTCCTTATAATCTTGCGGCACCGCCCGGAGGGCATCTTCGGAAACACTAATCACCGTCGGTAAAATCATAATGGCCAAAATGACGCCGCCCGCCAACATACTAAAGCCGTAGCCGCCCGCTAAAGTACGCAAGCCCGGCACCAGGATAACCAATCCGAAAAAACCGTAAACTACCGAGGGAATTCCCGCCAAGAGGTTAATCGCCGGTCGTAAGCCGCGGGTCACCCATTCCGGGGCAATCTCCGCCATAAAAACCGCACAGGCTATCCCGAGGGGCACCCCCAACACCAAAGCCCCCAAAGTCACATAGAGCGACCCGACCAGTAACGGCAGCATCCCGTAAACCCCGGAAGTTGGCTGCCAGTATTTCCCAAATGTTAAAGCGAACCACCCGTGTTTGGCAAATACCGGCCAACCTTCTCTAAACACAAACAGGATAATCAACAAAAAACCCGCCACCGCCAAGCTGGCGACCAGCAATAACCCGATTTCAATCAGCCGCTCTTTGGGCGCCGTCTTTCTTTTGGTATCCATCAACATCCCCCCGATCATAAAATAAACTCGGGTACCCAAGTTTATTAGGATATCGATTCCTAAATAATATCTCAATGATTCCCATCGCTAAATAAAAAAGTGCGGATCACTTGGTATTTCTTGAGTTCTCCCTGTTATTTTTATCATACTTAATTAGAATTAAGCCTATTTGAATTGAATATTAAGAATAGATTAAGGAAGTGGAAAAATGGGTTAAAAAGCAGCATTGACGAAAACCAATATTAATGTTATATTATTCGTAGCAAAATAATTTGCATACGAACTATTTGAGGAGCTGACGCCGATGGAACTGAACAACCCGCCTTTAATTTGTCTGCTGCTCAAAAATACCTGGCAAAAGCTATCCCGCTACTACAACCAACGGCTGGCCGAACATGACCTCACCGTGCCTAAAGCCTTGTTGTTACTGGAAATCGCTCCTGATTCCGGGAAAAATCCTAAAGCGCTGGTCAAAGAGTTGGTAGTTGAAAACTCCAGCATGACCGGTCTGTTGGACCGGTTGGAAAAACAAGGCCTGGTCGAACGGCGGCCCGATCCCAATGACCGCCGGGGCGTGTTGGTCTTTTTAACCCCGGAGGGAGTCCGGGCCCGCGCGACCATTAAGACGCTGGTCGAAGAGCTGGATCATAAAATTCACGAAGTTGTCGCTACCGACGACATTAAAACCTTACGCCGGGTAATGGCGGTTATCAGTAAACAAATTGACTATAGTAGGTGATATTTAAATGACAAGAAGAGTGGTTATTACCGGGATCGGCCTGATTTCGCCCCTGGGCAACACCCGCAAGGAAAACTGGGACGCCGCCTTGGCCGGCAAACCCGGAATCGGTCCGATTACCAGATTCGACGCTACCCACTTCGCGGTCCGGATTGCCGGGGAAGTCAAAAATTTTGACCCAGCCAATTTCATTGAAAAAAAAGAGATCAAAAAGATGGACCGGTTCATTCAGTACGCCATCGCCGCCGCCGCCGAAGCCTTAACGGACTCCGGGTTAAAAATCACGCCGGAAAACGCGGATAATATCGGGGTCGTCGTCGGCGCCGGGATGGGCGGTTTAGACATCATCAGCGCCAATGACCAAATCTGTCTGCAAAAAGGACCGAAACGGGTTTCACCGTTTTTCATCCCCTCCTGCGTAATTAATTTGGCGCCCGGCCAAATATCGATCCGGACCGGCGCCAAAGGTCCCAATTATTCGCCGGTATCAGCCTGCGCCACCGGTACCCACAGCGTGGGCGACGCCTACCACATCATTAAACGCGGCGAGGCGGACGCGATCTTTGCCGGCGGGGCCGAATCGACCATTACTCCGGTAGCGATTGCCGGTTTTCAGAATATGACCGCGCTCTCCACCCGTAATGACGCGCCGGAAAAAGCCAGCCGTCCCTTTGACGCCGAACGCGACGGATTTATAGTCGGCGAAGGCGCGGGGATCATGATCCTGGAGGAACTGGAACACGCTCGGAGACGCGGCGCCCGTATTTATGCGGAAATCATCGGTTTCGGGATGAACAGCGACGCCTACCATATCGCCGCGCCGCTGCCGGATGGTTCCAGCGCGGCCAAATGCATGCGGCTGGCCGTGAAATCAGCCGGCATCCAACCGGAAGACGTCGATTATATCAATGCCCACGGCACTTCCACACCGGCCAACGACGCCATGGAAAGCGCCGGCATCAAGCTCGCTTTTGGGGAACATGCCCAAAAATTAATGGTCAGTTCGACCAAATCAATGACCGGCCATTTATTAGGCGCCACCGGAGCAGTCGAAGCGGCTTTCACCGCCTTGACGCTCTATCATCAGATTGCGCCGCCCACCATCAATTACGAGCATCCCGACCCGGCCTGCGACCTTGACTATGTCCCGAACCGGGCTCGTCGTGCCGCGATGCGGATTGGCCTCAGCAACTCCTTCGGTTTCGGCTCGACCAACGCCTGTGTGGCGCTCCGGCGGTATACCGAATAGTGAGTCAGGGGGAGGGTTTCGCTTATCCCCCTCCCTGGCGTAAAGTCCGCCGTTCCCGAAATGAATGAATGCCGTTCCCAAGTTTATAAACGAAAAAAAAGAAAAATTAGCCGTATGGAAGGCAAAGCCGCCAAAGTCAATATTTGAACTTGACTTTAGCGGCTTTTTAGTTAAGGAAAAAATAGGCGGCATCTCATAATTGCCGTCCTGCCGGCATATCCGGGCCAGGGTAACCTGGCCCGGGGCGAAGATGAACTGCACCGAGGCTCCGCCCGCATTACCAAATTTACCTATTGGGGATGTGAATTGCCCGTCCCTCGGCAGCCAACGCCGCTTCCCGGACTGCCTCGCTCACCGTGGGATGGGCATGGATCGTGGCGATAAACTCATCCAAGGTCGCTTCCATCCCGATTGCCAAAGCGCACTCGGCAATCAGGTCCGTAGCGCGCGGCCCGATAATTTGCGCGCCGAAGATCTCACCGTCCTGTTTGCCGGCGACCAGCTTAATCAGGCCCTGACTGCCCATGATCACTGTTTTCCCATTCGCCCCGAGCGGAAACCGGCCTACGATGTACTCAAGTCCCTGTTCGCCAACTTGCTTTTCCGTCAAACCGACCGCGGCGATCTCCGGGTTGGTATAGACGCAGGACGGACAGGTCTTGATGTCAAAAGTATTGTCGCTACCCAACGCGTTTTCCGCGGCAACCTCCCCTTGCGCCGACGCGACGTGCGCCAACATATTACCACCGGTACAGTCGCCAATGGCATAAATGCCGCCGACATTGGTCCGCATTTTGTTGTCCACTATAATTTTTCCCTTTTCCTCCTTGATACCGGCAGCGCCCAGGTTTAAGCCCGCGGTGTTGACCTTGCGGCCCACGCTGACCAAAACTTTTCCCGCGGCAAACTCCACTTCCCGCCCGTCTTCCAGTTTGACTTGAACCTTTGCTTCCTTTCCGGAATCAGCGATGGCCTGAACCCGGGCGGAAGTATAAATGGCTACGCCCTGTCTCTTCAGAGTAGCGGCAAGCAGCTTGGTCACTTCCGCGTCAATCATCGGCAAGATGGCCGGCAACATTTCAACGATGGTTACTTTACAACCTAAAGTACTGTAAACGGTGGCCAACTCCACCCCAATGACGCCGCCGCCGATAATCAGCAGGGACTGGGGGACCGTCGCCAAATTAAGCGCGTCGGTACTGTCAATGCATTGGGGAGACTCAACTCCGGGAATCGGTGGCTTCATTGGTACGGAACCGGTAGCGATAATGATTTTATCCGCCGCCAAAACGCTGATCTCGCCTTTTTCATTTACAACTTGAACGTGGGTCGCGTCTCGAAACGAAGCCGTACCGGAGACGACTGTAACCTTATTGGTTGCCAGTAGTCCCTTGACCCCGCCGACCAGTCTTTTGACAACCATATCCTTGTATCTTTGCGCTTTGGCAAAGTCCAGCCGGACCTCGCTAATCACACCGCAGTCCGCGCCGTCTTTAGCCGTCTGATAGACTTCGGCGGTGTGCAGTAACGCCTTGGTCGGGATACAGCCGACGTTCAAGCAGGTCCCGCCCACGTGTGACTGCTCTACTAAGGTCACCTCTCCGTCCAGTTGCGCCGCGCGGATGGCGGCCACATACCCGCCAGGCCCGCCGCCGATTACTATAATTTTGGTTTTGTTCATTGTGCTCTCCTCTCAACATCGTCATTGTTATGCGTCGTTCGTCGCTCGGATTTTCCGTCATGTCAGATTATTTTTTTCCCCATGATGGCTTCCCACCGCGACTTTCTCCACGCAGGATCATTTGTCATCCAGACATTTATTGATTATTTCGGCAAATTTTTAAAATTATTTATAGTTTTTTCTAATTTAAATAAAATTATAAACAAAATCGTGACAACTCGCCGTCCTTTATCAATAGTATAGCAAACCTGCGGTTAATATACAACTTGCGGGAAAGACCCGATACAGCCTTCAAGCTGCGGACTGAAAGGAATCGGGACAAATGGTACCAGATTGCAACTTCAGAGTACCCCTTGGATAAATCGTTAATTTAATTTCCGACTGATGTAAAATAATGTAGCTTTTTGAAAACAATTCTGGTAAAATAAAAAGGAAAAAATGCAAAAAATTCTGGAGGAATAAAAAAGTGAAACCAAAAATTTTAAAGACATTGCCCTTAGTTGTATTAATCACCTTTGCCTTATCCTTTAGCGTGGCCGCCAAAGAAGATCCCCACCGGGCCGCGGTGGAAGAATTATTGATACTAACAAAACAGGACCGGCTTATTGAACAAATGTATCCTCACATAAAACAAATGGCAATGTTCCAAATGGGACAAGCGGATCTTCCGAAGGAACAATCCCTGCTAATCGAAAAGTACCTTGACAAACTCTTTGCGGCGATGAAGAGGGAGATGAGTTGGGACAAGATTAAAGATGAATTTATCCAACTCTACATGTCGGTCTATACCGAAAAGGAAATTCACGACCTCATCGCTTTTTACCGGTCGTCCACCGGTCAAAAAATGATTGACAAAATGCCGTTATTAATGGAACAGTCGAGCGCCATCACTCAGAAACACACTCTTGAGATGATGCCGAAGATTCAAGAGATTATTCAGGAAATGGTCACAGAGATCGGCAAATTAACAGAAGAGCAAAACCCCAGTCAATGAAATTAAAATGTCCAACGTCTCACTGCCTTACGGCGGTAAGACGTTGGACATTCAGCGTTAAGGCTTCGAACCTCCCAAATAAGGCGGACTGCTTAATAATTCGAAACTTATTTAAAATATTCTCTTTTGATAACATATTTTATACCGGTTTCCCGCGAAATCTCGGTGGAACA
>JASFQO010000088.1:0-7581 GCA_050115405.1 Bacillota bacterium | reverse complement strand
CCGGGAATCGGCTTTAAACCCACAGCGATAAAACAATCGTTAGTCTTGGAACCGACATCAACCAGACCATACCGTTTTTGTTTCAGACGCTCGGCATCTTCGCTGGGGACGATCTTCCCGGCGGAATCCATTAACATAAATTTATCATAAAAAGCCCCGATCCCCTGTAACCTGCAGGTTACCTTATAAATCTTGACTACCATCTCCCGTGACTTACTGTTTTTACCCGGAACAGCATAACGGTATTCCCGGCAGTAATGGGACTCCACCTCTTCTTTATAATTACGAAACGATTCCAAACTTAAGCCGACGATTAAATTCCCGATATCGATCCGTACCGCCCTCGGGTACAGGTAGGCTAGCGCCGCCAGTAATTTCACAGTCTCCGAATCTTCCCGGAACTTATCCGCCTTAAAACTTTGTTTCGCCCCTTTGGGATTCATCGTCACCGCCAGGCGTCCCACCGCATAACGTTTTCCCTGATAATCAACGATTAATTCATTCAAGGAACCACTACGCCGGTCCAACTCCGCCTGACCCAGCAAAATGGAATTAGTCGGCACTACACAATCGTAGGACGGAAAAGCCAATGTCCCGTAAACTTCCCGCACCTTATCGGCCTCTCCCACCTCATCAACCTTGGCGAACAGCTTATTCTCCCCAAACCCGTTATCCCAGGCCAATTCCTCCAGCAAAATATGCTCATCGCGGTTGTTAAACAACGTTTTAAACATGCCTCGCTCCTCCTTTAACCCAATATAGGTTTACCCATTTCCATATTTTACCATATATATGATAAATTGCAACCTCTTTTTACCTAACGTTCATATCCGGGCGCAAACGCTGAAAAAGGTGGCGAGATTTGCCGGATTGGCTGATACGCCGTGAAAAGCCGTACATTGCGTTGTCACTCGGTCGCTCCCATTCCATAAATTTTACCCCTAAATAGTCACCAAACTTTCAAGACTTTGGGATTATCCAAAGGAATTATACCTTCCGATATGGAATTAGTGTCAAAAACGAGTCTGATTTTATTTACAGTGATATTATTATAGGCAATTGGTTTTGGGGGTCCGAGCACGCACAACGGACGTCAAGACCGAAAGAAGGGAGCGGTACAAATGGTGGATGTGATTGACTACCAAATTCATGGCGATGACATGCAACTGGTCGAGGTGGAGCTGGACCCGGGCGAAGGGGTGCGCGCGGAGGCCGGCGCGATGATGATGATGGAAGACGATATTGTGATGCAGACTTCAACCGGCGGCGGTATCTTTCAAGGTTTCAAAAGGCTCATCACCGGCGACAGTTTCTTTATCACAACTTTTTTAAACAATGGCCGGACGAAACGGCGTATCGGCTTCGGAGCCCCGTATCCGGGAAAAATTATTCCTCTGGACTTGGGGCGCCTGGGCCGGGACTTTATTTGCCAAAAAGACTCCTTTCTCTGCGCCGCGCGGGGCATCGAGATTGAAGTGGCCTTCACCCGCAAGCTCGGCGCCGGGCTTTTCGGCGGCGAAGGTTTTATCTTACAGCGGTTAACCGGCGACGGACTGACCTTTATTCATGCCGGCGGCACGATCATTAAGCGGCGTCTGGCCCCCGGCGAACGATTGCGCGTCGATACCGGCTGTATTGTCGGCTTTGCGCCTTCGGTAGATTATAACATCCAGTTTGTCGGTGGTTTCAAAAACGCCTTGTTCGGCGGGGAAGGCGTCTTCCTGGCCACGCTAACCGGGCCGGGTTTGGTCTATCTGCAAAGCCTGCCGTTTTCCCGCCTGGCGGACCGGATTTTGGCCGCCGCCAGCTATCGGCGACAGGATGAGACCACCGGCATCGGCGATGGCCTCCTCGGCGGCTTATTCGGCGGCGATCGGGGGGATTGACTAAGAAGGTTACCTGCGATGGAGTTCGCGTAATGCCTGTCTTTGGCTAATAACTCCTACCATTTTAATTTAACGATAGGAACGACAATCATGATCGTCAATATCTTACTGGTTATTGCCGGAGGCGGACTGGGAGCGGCTTGCCGGTATCTCTTAACGATTGGAACGGCACGCTTTTTCGGTAATATTTTCCCTTGGGGGACGCTTTTAGTTAACTTGATCGGATGTTTTCTAATTGGTTTAGGTTTTTCCTTAGCGGGACGCAATGTCATTGCGCCGCAACTCAAGTTACTTTTCATGACCGGTTTTTTAGGGGGGTTAACGACTTTTTCAACTTATGCCCTGGAAAGCACTAATTTCTGGACTGATGGCGCCAGTTTGGTTGCCTTAACTAATCTGGCTGCCAATAACCTCGGTGGTTTACTCTTAGTCTGCCTGGGACTTTGGCTAGGGAAACAAATTTGAAGGAGACAGTTCAAAAATGGCGTTGGAATATAAAATTGTCAAAATCTATACCAGCGAAGAGGCTCGTTGGCAGGGCAAACCGCTTTACGACGCAATCATTGAATATGTACGTAATTTAAAGATCGCCGCCCGCTGTCTGGTCACCCGCGGAATTGCCGGATGTTATGAAAGTGGGGAGATTTCCACGCAAACCATTGTCGATCTTTCCTATAACGCGCCACTCGTGATTGAAATTATCCTTCCTACCGGAGAATTGACGTTGCTCTTGCCGCAACTTGAAAGGATGGTGACCGATGGTATTGTGGCCGTCGCCACTCCGACTGTACTTTGTTATCATTCCGCGAAACGGTTAATTCCAAAGCAAGTTAAAATCAACGAGTTAATGACCACTACGTTAATTACAGCTACTCCGGAGACGCCGGTTACGGAAGTCATTCGGCTCATGACGGAAAACTCACTCAAAGGGTTGCCGGTTGTTGACGAACGCTTTCGCCCCGTTGGTATTATTACCCAGAATGATTTAATCGTTAAGGCCGGGATGCCGGTGCGGTTGGGACTATTAACTAAATTGGACCGGGATTTCACTACACCTTTTTGCAATAAAATTAAGGCCCTAACGGCACGGGAGATTATGAGCCAACCGGTGGTAACGGTAAAAGCGGAACAACGTTTGTCGCAAGCGGTTAACTTAATGCTCAAGCAGAGTTTGAAAAGATTGCCGGTAGTTGACGATACCGGAATTTTGGTCGGTATGGTTTCCCGAATTGATATTTTTCAATTAATTGTTAATCAAAAACCACACTGGAATAAACTGCGACAAGAACAAGTGGTGGTGAATGGCGATCAATTAGTGACCGCGATCCTCGAACGCGATTTGGAGACCGTAAGCCCGGATACACCTATTCCGGATGTGATTGCCAAAATCTATCAAAATGAGCTGCAACGGATCGCCGTTACCGACGGGCAAGGTAAATTTTTAGGATTAATCTGTGATACCGATCTCTTGCCTTTATTCACGGAACCGGGCGTTAGCAAAGTACTACTAAGCAAACTGACCTTTACGGAAAAAGGGCGGCAACTGCATAAATTGCTCTCCAAAAAGCAGGCGAAAAACGCTGCCGATGTTATGCTCACCAAAGTCATTACGATCCCGGACACCGCTTTCTTGAAAGAGGCGATCCAAATCATGACGGCGCATGGGTTAAAACGATTGCCTGTCGTAAATGAAACCGGAAATTTTCAGGGCATGATCCGGCGGGATTCAATTCTCCAATTGGCTGTTGCGCCAAAGGAAAATCATTAAAAATCCCGTTTCAGCCGGGTCTGGGCGGGTGACTGATTTTTATCAGTCGATCCATTACTCCGGAATTTCCAGGTTAATAAATCATTCCTTCTTGCGCCAAATATTTATTACTTCTTCCAACGCGGCCCGGACTTTTTGGTAATCGTTAGCCTGCCATTGCTTCAACAGTAGTGGACTCGTTCTCGTTTTCGGCTCATGGGGATACCTTCTTTCAAAAAATATGTCTACCGATATAATCCTGCGCAAATTGATAGGATATCTTTTCTTGTTCCAATCTAATGTTCTTGGCTTTCACCAGATTGAAAAGCTGTTTTTCATCCTCAGTCAAGTGAGCGACAGACTCCACATTCGTCAACGTCCCGGCCACGCATTCATGATCAAAAATATTTAAAGTCTCAAAATCCATCATCAGACTCTGAACTTGGGGAAAGTAGGACCTTAGTTGGGACAAAATCTGAAACCCTTGAGCGTCAATATCACCCCAGTAATAAATCTGAACTTGCTTCAGCCATAGCGCGTTTTTGAGGGCGCCCACGCCAAATCCTTTGCCAAAAATAGCCATTGAGTTCTTTAATTGCGGCAAAGTCAGAAAGTTATAGATGTTATTAAAATTGGTCTTGTTTTCCAAAATAATAATATTCTTTACTGCCAGATCCAGGTTTTCAAAGTCCGACTGTTTAATTAAAAGGTCGGATATTCCGGAAAATTTAACCGCGGCAATCGCGGGGTCTAAAATTAAAATCCGAATCAAGGGTTCATTATATTTCAGATGAAAACGCCTTTCAAATAAATTTTCCTCTTGATTAAAGTAATTGGGAATTAATTGGTCAAGCAATTCCCTTAAAATAGCTTGATTCTCCTCAATAAATTTCGTGTGGACGTTTATGGGAAGCTCCCGGATGTAAAGATTAGGACGAGGGTTTGCAATGAAGTAACGGCAGACCTTAATCAGATCATCCCATTTAGCGGCGTTTTTAAGCACGGCCGAGGTCCTTTGGCGGGTCCAATCGGTTAATTGGGGGAATGCATTTAAAATCTGCGCGACATTGGCTTTAAACAGGGAAAACTCCTTTTCTTTGCCGATAAATTTCAAATAATCTGCTTCAGCCTCAAACTTAATTTGGTCCGGCAATGACTGATTGCCGAATCGTCTGGTGGCGACCTCTTTCCACGCCACGACATATCCGAATCCCCTTTTCTCTTTTGAACCGTCAAGGATTTGCCCGATTTCCGCCAGAAACGTCGGATATTGAGCGGAAGGTTTTTTATCCGCCGGAATAATTAACGGGAAAAAAGCGGCGCCCTCCAAATAGGCTTTCAAAAATGCGGGATATTTATGAATTGCTTTTTGTCTGATCTCTTGAGGCGTAATCATCTTGTCTGTCTTGGCCGGTTAACCATTTCTCCCTTTCCTCCTGAAACTGCATAATCGGCATGTCATACAGGACGGACTCCCGGTTGTTGACCCTTTCTATATAATGGACATACGAAATATACGGTTCGACAATATGAATTTTATCACACGGAGTCACTACGAGCAGCTGTAAATTTAACTGCTTGCAAAGATCCATCAGATACGTCGCTTTTTCTTCATCCTGATTGCTGAATGACTCGTCCACGGCGATAAACCGAAATGACCGGCGTTCCAAACCGGAAGCCGTGATTCCAAACTGATAGGCCAGGGCCGAACCCAGGATAGTATAAGTCAACTGGGCTTTTTCACCGCCGGAAAGGCTGCCCATCTCCAAGTAGGTCTTCATGGTCCGGTCGCTTTCCCGATAGCGTTCTTCAGCATAATAGTTTTTCCAATTTCGGACATCGATTACTTCACTGCGCCAACCCGTATTTTCATCCAATTTATTAATTAACGGAATGATCTTTTCGGTAAAATGAATTTTTTTCTTGTCAAAATCTTCATTGAGCGACCAGGCGGCGGCGACCGGAAAGGCTTCGCTTAACATTTGCCGGAATTCTCTCACATTAACATTGGTTCGATTATGAAAACGCAATTGGATATAAGTTTCCGGATTATTACGAAAGTTGATCCGCCGTAAGGAGTCATTCAAATCTCTGATATTTTCCTCAATATTTTCCTGCCATTCGTCGAGCGACTGTTTAAAGTCCGCAATTTTAATGAGCATGGTGGACGAAAGGTAGTCGGCAAAGCGTCTTTTAAAACTGGGCAAATCATCCTGCTCCAGTCTTTGTAGGAGACGCAGATATTCGTCTACATATTCCGGTTCTTCAGGAAGTTGAAAGGTCTCATTGCGCCAATCGTTAAACTGTTCCAAAATTTCAGCGCTGGGATTTTTGAAATGGTTGATGCGCCTTTGCAGATCAATCAAAGCCTTATTAATTTCCCGGTCACTATTTAAAATTTCCCGCCCCAGATATGCGGTGACCGCTTGATACGTATCATCAATGGTGTCCAAATGAATTACCTGTAAATAATCCTTTAGTTTACTTTCAAACAATTCATAATAACGGGTAACCGTCTCATCTGATTCCGCCAATAAACGAGCGGTCTGATCTCGTCTCTGATGCAATGCAACGATATCGCCTCTAAGCTTTTCCTTCTTCCCGTAATCACTCCGAATTTCTTGCTCCAACTTTTTAATCGCTAGATTTACGGTCTCCAACTGGTTTTGGAGTTCCTTCATCCGATTATTGGTCTGTTCGAGTTGCTTTTTATCCAACCTTAATTTATGGATAATATCGGCTTCACTTTGCCAATCGATCTCTTCAAACCGCCTGAATCCGCCGATCTCCGTAAGCTTGGTTTTTAAGGCCTCTTTGGACTGCTTTAAACTTTCTTGCGATTTTAAAGCAGCTTGGCAAAGCTTGACCTCTCCATTGAGTTTTTTAAGTTCTCTCTGCCACCAGCGGATCTTCTCTTTGTTATCCCAGCCCAAAACATAGTTTTCCCGATTTAACACTTGCGGCCGGTCATCTTTTTCATGCCGGTCGCCGGTTTTAATTAAGCCGGTAATCGCCAGCGCCCGTTTATACTGTTGAAACTCCTCAAGATTAGCGGTGCACCGATAATCAAAATTCGTCCGGATCTGATGCTCGACCCAATGACTATATTCACTGTTGGGATTCGATTCCAGCTTATTGAGGAGTGAGTGCTCCGCCAGGCTTAAATTGGCATCCAAATAGATTTCGGAACGGAATTTATGGTAAACAATCCGACCGTTAAGGTTATTTTGGTTCACATAGCGGTTCACCTGCTCGTAATAACGCTCCGGTACAATTAAGCGCAAGGCGAAATTATGCAATAAGCGTTCCACCGCTGCTTCCCAGTTTTTCTCTTCCGCTCTGACCCGAATCAATTCCCCCACAAACGGAAGTTCATTTTGACTAATCCCCAAGTCCGCAAGAAGCTCCGTCCGGATCTCCGCTACCCGTCCGGTGATATTGTTGGTCTGTTTCAGCAGTGTTTGCAGTTCCCCTTCGCCATGCCGTAACTCTCCCTGCAGCCGTTCAGCCTCTTTTTTCAATTCAAAGATGGAGTTCTCCACATCTCTAATCTCTAGATTCAGGTTTTCCTGCAACTCCGCCAGTTTTTGATAATTCTCATAAAAAAGGGACTCATCCGGACTTTGGGGCAGCCCCAGGCTGGCGGCCAATCCATTGTAAATTTCTTGTCCCCGCCGGCGTTGCTCCCGGTCCCGCTCGTGATTTTTGATCTCTTTTTCGATCTCGGCAATTCTTTGCCCAACTTGGTCATTTTGAATCGCATTCACTAATGTCTGCGCATCGCTCCGCCTATTCTCGATATCCCGGTCCAACTTTTCGATCTTGTCCGTTAAAATGGCCAGGGTTTGTTCCTGATTCGCAATCTCCCCGGCTAACAGCTGCGACTTTCGGGTGGCAAACCAAAATCGGGCGGTTTGCTGTAAATGATCAAAAGTCTGTTTTTCTTCT
>JASFQO010000087.1:0-7614 GCA_050115405.1 Bacillota bacterium | reverse complement strand
CACCGCCACATTTTCAAGGACTGCTAGCGTCCGCAAAGCTGTCTTAAACGGTTTTTTTAAGGGCACGACAATCCGGCCGGTTTTGATTGCGGTTATTTTCATTAAAACCTCCCTCGTCTGTTGCCAAGCGGAATTTGCTATTTCCCGCCGCCCTTTTTTACCAAATAGCGGTCGGCGGCGACATCCTGAAGATATACATATTCCAATTCCGCTTGCCGGCCCAACTGCTCCCAAGCATCCTCCGCCTCCGCCCGGCAACGGTTACAGACATGCCAAGGCAGCAACACCGCTCCGATACACCGTCCCGAATGCCGCCGCTTATCCGCAACGGAAAAAACTATCCGATAACCGCTGCACGCGTCGCAACGCCGAATTCGCTCCTGTTGCTCCTCGACAATGACATCGGTATCGTAATAAATCCGGCGGCTGCGTTCAAAATAAGGTCCGGACCCGAAAATCCGCTTCAAATCAACTTCGCGCCGACGCCGCCAGGTTTCCTGCAACGCTCCGACCGTATGACGGACGACCTCCGGGACTGCTCCGAACTTAACCGCCGGCCGGGCTTCCGGTTCCCGGACCATCGTATAGTCACATCCTGCCAAAGCCAGGATAATCCCGACATTAACGTATGGTAACGCGCCCTCAATCGAATAGCCGCCTTCCAAAACCACGATATCCGGACGCAGCAGCTCCGTCAGACGCGCGTATCCTTCAGCCGTAACGTTCATATTGGTTAATGGGTCGGTATAATGATTATCCTGTCCGGCGGCGTTAATCACCAGATCCGGTTGAAAATCGGCCAAAACCGGTAATACCAACTGCTCCAGCACATAAAGCAACTCCCGGTCGCCGCTGCCCGGCGGCAACGGCGCATTTAAGGTCAACCCGTAAGCGCCCGGGCCGCCGCATTCGGTGACCGCGCCGCTGCCCGGGAAGAGCGTCCGGCCGTCCTGGTGGACCGAGATATGCAGCACATCCGGATCATTGTAATAAATATCCTGGCTACCGTCGGCATGATGGGCGTCGGTATCGACAACCGCGATTTTGAGGTGACTGCCGTAGACATGGCGTAAATGTTCAATCATAATAGCCTCATTATTAAGGGCGCAAAAACCACGCGCCCCATGCGCCAAACGAAAGGCATGATGCCCCGGCGGCCGCAGTAAGGCGAACGCCCGGTCCACTTCCCGCCGCATGACCAAATCACCCGCAGTAATGGTCCCGCCCGCCGCCACCAAATGTGATTGGGTACAAACTGCCGGCAACGCGGGAATACAAATCTGGGCCCGCTGCACATCCAAAGCAGTGGCCACTTCCGGTTTGTACTCCTTGATCCCGGGGAGGTCCAATAATCCTTCCTCCACGATCTGGTCCCGGGTGTAAAGTAAACGTTCCTCCCGTTCCGGATGATCCGGGCTGATCGCCCAGTCAAAGGCGGGAAAAAAAATGAGGCCAACCCGCTTTCCGGCGTTATCCATCGTTACTCTCCTTTGTACTGGCATTACTGGTTGTAACCCGTTGCACCTCCGGTTTAACCTGGGCCTGCAACGTATAAATCCGGCCGGTGGTGTAAAAACCCCGGACGACATTGAAGATTTCTTCCTCGGTAATCTCGACCTGCGCCGTACCGACGCCGACCCCGGCTCGGGCCGCATAATCCACCGTCTTGGCACGGATCAACTCCCGGGCCTGCCGGACATCGAACAACCGGGGACGCGGCAGCGGCCCTAATTCGTCCAGCTCCGGCACAGCCAAGGTCCCCAAAGCGGTATCCGCCCGTAAATTTACCGCCACTGTCGGCCGACTGGCCGCCGCCCCTACGGCGTTAGCCGCCGCCGCATAAGGCAGCGTCTCAAAGTCCAGACCCATTTGCGCCGCCAGCTTCGGGATAAAGTAAGCGGCCGGACCGCCCATCCCGATTAGTTTTTCCGGTTTTAAATCCGCCGGCGCTAAAACCTCGGCCACAGTATAGACCGGTCTGCGGTTCAGCGCGGTGAAGACGGCCTGAATTTCCGCAGCCAGCCGCGTACAGAAAGTAGCCACAATCTCCCGGGCCAGCTCTTCCCCTCCCCATCCGCCGGATTGGCCGAACCGTTGCAACTCCGCCCACGCCAGATCACGATTGCCCAACCCGGTGTCGGTCAACGCAATCACCGCATCCGTCGGGGTTAAGGTCGGCCCGGCCAAAGCTGCCGGCGGTCCGGCTCGCTCCGGCCCAATATGCAATTCTCCGTCGCGCCATGTAATCCGGCTATCCCCGCCCAATCCCACCGACCGGGTGAACAAGGCCGGAATCAAAGTGCGATAACCGGCGACCACTGCCCCGTCCCGTTCCCCCAACGGTTCCCCGTCAAGCAAAACGGCAATTTCCGTGGTAGTGCCGCCGATATCCAAACTCACGGCCACCTTTTGCCGGGGAGCGCCCCAGGCCAGGGCCCCCATAATACTGGCCGCCGGTCCGGAAAGGACCGTCTCCACCGGCCGAACTAACGATTCCGCCAAGGGCATCGTCCCGCCGTCGGCTTTTAACAAAAAAATCCGCTCCCCAATCCCGCGCCGCTCCGCCAGTTGCCGGACCATTACCGCAAAATCGGCCTGTAATCGGGAGACGCCGGCATTGAGCACCGCCGTAATCACCCGGCGGGGAAAATTCAGTCGTCCGGAGAGCCGATGTCCCAGGGTGATCCCCTTAATCTCGGAAAATTCCTGTTGAACCAATTCCGCCATTTCCAGCTCATGGCGGGGATTACGCACTGAAAATTTACCGACCAACGCCACTGCCGCGACTCCGCTCTTCCGGATAGCGGCCAACGCCTGACGCAAAGCGGCCCTATCCAGCGGAGCCGTTTCCCGGCCCCGGTGATCGACCGCGCCGCCAATCACATAAGTTGGAAAGGGAAACTTAAGTTCCGCCGGATTAACCCCCGGGCCGGGGACAATCACCGCCGCCGTTGGTTCGTGACGTCCGGCCACAATGGCATTAGTCGTTAAAGTCGTGCTTAAATGTAATTCCAGGTCTTCCGGCGTCGCCCGCGGCAGGGCCGCCAGCAACTCCTCCAGCACGGCGGCAGCGCCAACGAGCAAGTCTTGCTGATCAGTAGGGCAGCGGGCGGTGGCGATCAGTTTCCCGTCTTGCAACAAAGCGGCGTGCGTGTTGGTGCCGCCAACATCAATCCCAATAACTCGGGCCATTTGACATCACCTAACTTTTAATTTATCTTACTTAGTCGAGAGGAAATCCCCCAGACCCTTACGCTCCGGTTTCACGCCTTTGGCGAGCGCCAACGCTTTGCTCCAGGTTTTAACCGTCTCATACTTTAAAAATTCATACAGTTGGTCAAGGACCTCGGCTGTGTCATATTTTTGGAGACACTCATAATAAATCCGCTGATCCTCGTCATAAACAATAAGGGGGGGATGATTATGGGTCATCAAATAGTAATTCAGGAGCGTCCGCCCTACCCGGCCGTTACCGTCCGCGAACGGATGAATATATTCAAAACGCGCGTGGAAATAGGCCGCCACTTTTAAAATCTCCGCCCCTTGATATTCATAGACTTCGCCAAGCAGCTCCATCAAGTCGTCTTCCACATCCGCCGCAGCGGAGCCAACCTCATAAACGCCGGTCACATAGTCATGCTTTTTAAATTCGCCGGGCCGTTCATTGTTCTTAATATAACGGTATTCGTCGTAAGTACCGCCGGCAAGGACCTGATGGATCTCCTTGACCAGCGCCACGCCGAGCGGTTCCCCTTTAACAATCTTCGCCTTTAAAAATTCGTGGCAGAGCTTTTGATTTTGTTGTTCAAACAGGGCGCGGGTACTTCCGGTATAATTGGCGACCTTGCCGTTTGTAAAGATTTCGCGCGTATCATGATAAGTAATCTCCGCATTTTCGATCTTCCCGGAATGAAACGCAAACAAAATACGGAAGCTGTCAAGGTGTTTATCCAGATCGGCGACAGATCCGATATTAAATGAATGCCACAGCAAGACGGCTCTGTCGTACTGTTCCATACGCATTTCTCCTCGTTCCCATGTTATACTATTCTTCTCAAAAAGCTTTTTTTTGGCAAACTTTTCGACATCTTTGGTACTGCTTTGTTTGCGGCTTAGTCGCAGTATAATTATTATACCACATCTTCTTGACGGCCATGCCTTCTGTCAAAATAATGTCGCGATTATTTCATAAATTTTCATTCAAAAAAATTTTATAGCTTATTTCTTCACAAATAATATGTTATGCTAATTACTAACGACCCCTACTTTAAATCCGATTAACGGAAAGGAGCAACATTATGGGACCCACTTTAACCACTATTAAAAAAGACCCTTTGGTATCGGCCTTTATCCAAAAAGCGGATGAACATCTGGAAGCCATGGGCTTTACCGAACACGGTTTCCGCCACGCCGGTCTAGTCTCGAATATTTCCCAAAACATCCTGTTACGATTGGGCTATCCGGAACGGCAGACCGAATTGGCGGCGATCGCCGGCTACCTCCATGATATCGGTAACATCGTCAACCGCAAGGACCACGGCCGCACCGGCGCGGTAATTGCCCTCAATTATTTATTGAGCAAAGAGATGGACCCGTTGGAAGCGGCGGCCATCGTCGGCGCAATCGGCAACCACGAGGAAGAATCCGGCGAGGCGGTCAATGTTATTGCCGCGGCAGTGATTTTAGCCGACAAATCGGATGTCCACCGCAGCCGGGTCCGTAATACCGACTTTGTCACCTTTGAAATTCACGACCGGGTTAATTATGCGTCCGTCCATTCGTTTTTAAATGTCGACGCTGAAAAGAAAAGCATTACCTTGGAACTGACCATTGAAAATAAAATCTGCCCGGTGATGGAATATTTTGAGATCTTTTTAGACCGGATGATGATGTGCCGGCGGGCCGCCATTTTTTTGAAATGTAATTTTAAAATTGAAATCAATGGCGCCAAAATATTATAAATTCCACCAGGAAACCTTGGTCTATTTAATCTAATCTTAACCAAAAATCAGTTTTATTGTCATCGCTTTTCTGATATGATAAGAAGGACGGTAGTGATATCGGTGGCAACACTAAACCAAAAGTCCCCTGAAGTGAAAGGGATTGCCTGATGTTTCCCCGTAGCGGGCTAGGTTTATCAAAAGTTTTTGGTGCGTTTGGTCAGGCAGGCTTCCAATGCCTCCAACGCTTCCACCCCTCCCTGATTTCAGAGTAAATAAGATGGATTTTCCCGTAAATTTAAACGGAATTCGCCTTTTTATTAAGTGCTACATTGCGGAAGTTGTAGAAATTATTACCCTAAGGTATATAAAATCCCTCTTGATTTGTCAACAATAATGTAAAAAAATAAATGAATTTAGCAACGAAATGTAATATTTCCGAAAATAAGCCTTTCAACCGGTAGACTCTCTAAATATTATGTCCGTAGCAATCCGGATTACTTCGACGGGTCGTCCCGGATGACGCAAGCGCCACAACAATTCTTCGGCGGCCCGTTTCCCGAGTTCTTCCTTATGAATCCGTACTGTGGTCAGATTCGGCTCGACAACGGTCGCCTCAAAAATATCATCGAAACCGGCGATGACAACTTCGGCAGGAATTTTAATCCCCTTTTCTTTTAAAACCTGGGTTAAATAAATGGCAATCCGGTCATTGGCACAGACAAATGCGGTCGGTAACTGTTCAATCCGTTCTAGATGTTTCTGGATCTCTTCCGAATATTGGTAATGATGAGACGCGCCCCCGATAATACATAAATCCTTTTCCAGCGTGAGCCCCGCCTCCTCAAGCGCCCGACAAAAACCCCGCCATCTTTCCTGATAACTTTGACAGGTCGAGATATCCCCGATAAATCCTAATTTGGTATGGCCCCGTCCGATCAAAAACCGGGTGAGTTTGGCAACGCTTGCTTCGTTTTCCATTAAAACCGTATCCCGCATCAACTCAGTGCCGCACAAATCTACCGCCGCATCAACATAAACAGTCGGCAAGCCTACTTTTAAGAGTTCTTTGACATATTTAGCCCGTAATGTTCCCAAGATAATCAGGCCATCCGCATTATCGGCGGTGATTTTCCGCGGCGTCAGCAACGCTTCCGCCTCCGCATCCTTAATATAAATGAAAATTAAATTGAAGCCGACTTTATTTAAAACAGCGAACATTCCCCGGGAAACAATCGACCAGTAAGAAGTGTCGACAAAATGTTCGTGGGCAACGGCCACTACATTGCCGGTTCGCTTAATTTCCCAATGTCGATCCGCCGGAGGGGCGACTTTCAATTTTTTATAACCCATATCCGCGGCGGTCTGAATCACTATTTTACGTGTTTCCTCGGCAATGCTTCGCTGATTGTTTAAAGCTTTGGAAACGGTATTACGAGATAAACCAAGTTGATCCGCAATATCTTGCACCGTTATTTTTTTGGGCATAACCAGTCATCCCCTTGCTTCTTAAAGCGTCAAAGCCGTACCGCTTTCTTGAAAAAATATTTTCTTCTGCCACTTATAGTAATTGCAAATATTCCAAATGTCAAGCAATTTATCGTTTGATTTTTACATATTGGTTTTACATAGTGTTACAATAGCTTTATCTTTACGGTCGTTAGTAACCAACCACGCCCAAACCGGAATTGTCATTGGTTTTGTGACCTTGGCCCGTTAGCGCCGTCCGGTCTCTCCCGACCGCCGATAGCCGAGGAAACCGGGTTAATTGTCTTCCTATGGTATCAGAGCACTCTCAAAAACAGGACCGACTTCAAAATTGAAACCGATCCTGTTATATATTGAGGACAACCGGCTAGCGATTTGTCTCTTACCTGAAATCTCAACCGAAATACCGTTTGAGAAGTCCTTTAAAAGCCGCGCCGTGGCGCGCTTCATCCTTACACATTTCATGCACCGTATCGTGAATCGCATCGTAATTTAGTTGTTTGGCTTTGGTGGCAAGATCCTTTTTGCCCCGACAAGCGCCGAACTCCGCCTCTACCCGCAGTTCCAGATTCTTTTTGGTATCCGGGTAAACCACTTCCCCCAATAACTCGGCGAATTTGGCCGCATGTTCCGCTTCTTCAAAAGCAATCCGTTGATAAGCCGCGGCAATTTCGGGATAACCCTCCCGGTCGGCCTGCCGGCTCATGGCAAGATACATCCCGACTTCGGTACACTCCCCCGTAAAATTGGCTTGCAGCCCCTCCAATACTTCCGGGTCAACTTCTTTCGCGACCCCAATACGATGCTCATCCGCCCATTGCCTGTCCCCGGCCACTTGTTCCCGGAATTTTTCCCGGGGAGCGCCACACTGCGGACACTTCTCCGGGGGAATATCACCTTCATGAATATAACCACAAACCGTACAAACAAACTTTTTCATTGCCACTACACTCCTTTATTAATAGTATTGCAAATCATTAACTAAGATAAATATTAACATGGTTAATTATTTTTGTCAAGCATTTTGCCAAATTTTTTTCGCAAAAAAAGGGCTGAAGTTGAGGCCTAAAATCTGATTTTCCGGGTTTAAAAGATTAACCTTCCCACTCCAACGCCGACTGCGACCGACGAGCCGCTACGGATGGCGGCTAGGAGGGAACGGCGCCGGGCAATGAATAAAGCGATC
>JASFQO010000086.1:0-7616 GCA_050115405.1 Bacillota bacterium | reverse complement strand
ACCGTTAATGAAGAGTTTTTTAACGGCCATTTTCCGGAGAAACCGCTAATGCCGGGAGTGTTGATTATCGAAAGCATGGCGCAGGCCGCGGGATTACTCATGCTTACCGAAGAGCAACATCACGGCAAAATCCCTTATTTTACCGGGATTGATAATGCCAAATTTCGCAAAACTATTGTACCGGGAGATCAAATCATCCTGGAAGTGGAAGTCCTGCGGCTCAAGGGCAATGTCGGCCGGGTTAAAGCTTACGCCAAAGTCGCCGGCCAAGTTGCAACCGAAGCCGAGTTGATGTTTGTAATGGGAGAATAATTTTGAAAATTTTTATGATTTCTTTTCGAATGGGCATTTGGCAACGGAATAACGAGCAAATTGAAGCTGATTTACTAAAATGTCGGAAAACAATCCAAAACGGCTGTCCAGAAACTGTACATATACTACGATAATGTAGTATAAATAATCAATTAATTGTTTTCACGACAGGGGGCTATTAAAGTGAAAGTACTCGAAAATAAAGTTATTAATTTACGCAATATTCATGAAACAGCCGTAATTCATCCCGGCGCCATCTTAGGCCGCGATGTGGAGATTGGTCCGTATGCAGTGATTGGAGAACATGTGGAGATCGGTGATGGTTGTATAATTGGCCCTCATGTCGCCATCTGCGGTTGGACCAGCATTGGGGAGGGCAATAAGTTTTACCATGGCGCCTCCATCGGTTTTGAACCGCAGGACTTGAAGTTTAGAGGAGAAAAAAGCGTAGTGGTGATTGGTGATTATAATGTCTTCCGGGAAAACGTCACTGTTCATCGGGGGACCGAAGGCGGCGGCGGCGAAACCCGGATCGGCAGTTATAATTTGTTCATGGCGTACACTCATGTAGCCCATGATTGTCAGGTGGGGAATCATATTACCATGGCGAACTGCACGGCATTAGGCGGGCATGTGGTGGTGGAGGACCGGGTGACCCTCGGCGCCTTGTGCGGCGTACACCAGTTTACCAAGGTGGGGAAGATGGTGATGGTAGGCGCTTGTTCCAAAATTGTCAAAGATATTCCGCCGTTTATTTTGGTTGACGGCAATCCGGCGAAAGTATTTGGAATTAATGTGGTCGGGTTGCGCCGCAATAACATTACCCCGGAAATTCGCGATGATATCAAGAAAGCCTACCGGATTTTATACCGGGCCAACCTCACGATCGGCCGGGCGGTGGAACAAATGGAACAGGAGTTGCATGGTTCCGCGGAAATTGACCATTTCATCCGGTTTTTGCGTAATGCGGAGCGGGGCATTTTACGTTAATTGCCGCCGGCAATTTGCGAATAGAGACTAGACGGACTCGTCTAGTCTTTTTAGTATTAAACTAGCGATAATAATAGCGACGCGAGGTGTTTTTTGATGACAGATGGGAGTGCCGGTCGGATTGGTTTAGTGGCGGGACGGGCTTTTTTACCGTTTGAGGCGTTAAATACCATTCATAAACGGGGCGCCGCCGCAGTTGTGGTCGGTTTAAAAGGGGAGGTCGAACCCAAACTGGCCGCCGGCGCCGATCAATATAGGGAATTGGCGCCGGGGCAATTGACGGCCATTATTGAATTTTTGCGATCCGGCGCCGTCGCCGAAGTGGTCTTTGCCGGCAAGATTGGTAAAGAGGCGATCTTTAAAGGCGGTTGGGACCAAACGCTGCAACGGATATTGAGCGCCTTGCCGCAAAAGAATGACGACGCCATTTTGCTGGCCCTGGTGGCGGAGTTTGAACGCAATGGGCTGCGGGTTGCCAAACAAACCGATTACCTGCGGGAACTGTTGGCCCCGGCGGGAATGATCGCGGGGGCGGCGTTGATTCCACCGGAATTGGCCGACCTGCGGCTGGGGTTTCAAATGGCGAAGGCCACCGGTGGTTTGGATATCGGGCAAAGTGTCGTGGTGAAACAGGGCACGGTTTTGGCGGTTGAAGCGATTGAAGGGACGGACGAGGCCATTTTGCGCGGCGGGAGGTTGGGCGGCCCACAGGCGGTAGTGGTGAAAGTTAGCAAGCCCCAACAGGATGAACGCTTTGATGTCCCTACAGTCGGCCGGACCACAATGGAAGCGCTCATTGCCGCCCGGGCGGGCGTTTTGGGGATTGAAGCCGGGAAAACTCTGATTACCGAATGGGCTGATTTCGTAAGACTGGCCCGTGAAAATAATATTAAAGTTTTTGCCGCAAATGAAGCGTTTTAAAAATAAAACAAAAGGGCCAATTGTTAATATTTTGTAAGATATTAAAAAGCAGTCTTAATCTTCAATTGTCGCCGATATTCGCCTGACGGTCCCGGGAAAAGGCGGGCCGAAGGTGCAGGATTTTTCGGATTGGTCGGCGAATGAATTTAGGAAAGATTATATCGCGACTAAGCCGCAAACAAAGCAGTAACAAAGATGTCGCGATGTATTAAGGAACTATATTTTTTCAAAATTTTATCAAAAAAACAAACTTTTTGAAAAAATAGTGAAGGAAAGACTGATGAAATTCAAAAAAAATAATTTAATAATAGCCGCCATCGTGGTAAGTGGATTAATTATCGGATTGGCGTTTATTTGGCCGCAGCGGGAGCCCAAAGCGCCGCCGCCGTCTCAAAAGCTGAAAAACGTCCGGCAAAAGGCGCAAAATCTCCTGATGGGCATGGAGATCAAGATTCCCGGCGCCGAACCCGATAGTTATTGGCAATTGCAGGTGGGTGAGTTTACCGAGCAAAATAAGATTGGGGCGATGACCGAGATTAAGGGGGATTATTTTTTAAACGGTCAACCGTTTTATCATGTGCGCGCCCGGGGCGGTGAAATTAATTGGCAAAACCGTTTGTTGCGGTTCCGGCAAAAAGTCGAGTTTTCCAGCGCGGACGGTAAAAAATTGACGGCGCGGGAATTTTTATGGGATCCCGTCCAAAAGCGGGTGACCGCCGAGCGGGAAGTAGTGCTCAGCGTACCGGGATTGCGGATTTACTCCCCAAAAGTCATCGCCAACCTGAAAATGGAGAGAGTGACTTTTTGCGGCGCCACCCGAATGGTCCACGATGATTTTCCCAGCGAAAGGAAGGCGCGTTAAGATGCACCAAAAGTATATCTCCCGGGTATTATGGTTGTTTGTTTTATTGTTAAGTATCGGTTGGACCGATCAGGCAATGGAGGTTGTCGCTCCCGGGGGCGGGGAGTTTGACCTGGAAAAGAACATCATGAAGTATTACGCCGCCGGCGCCAATCCGGTAGTGGTCCGGTGGGAAAATTATGTTTTGGAAACCGGTTTTTTGGAATATAATCGTAATCAGGCGATTATCAAAGGGAAAAAGCGGGTCAAACTGACTTTGACCAAACCGGCGCCGCGCGTGTTAAAATGCGGTGAGATCAATCTGGACTTAAAACACGAAGCTTATTTCGCCAGTCAAAATGTACGGTTGGATTACGATCAGGATACGGTAATTACCGGTGAGAAGTTGAATTGGGACCAGGCGCGCGGCAAGCTGTTGTTAGCGGGGCGGCCCGTGATTCTCTATCAAGACTGGAAGATTAGCGGGGAAACGGTCGAGGCCCGTTTGGCGGAAGGTTTGTTTGCAGTCAACGGCGGGGTTCGGGCGCTCAGTCAGGACGTGACCATTCGAGCCGGGAAATTAACCTTTAACCGGCAGACCGGACTTTACACCCTGGAGGACCATCCGGTGTTGCTGAAAGGCGCGAATGAGATCACGGCGACGGCGATCATTTACAATATCAAGACCAAAACCGTATCGGCCCAAGGCGAGGTCAAGTCGCGGCTGATTAAAGAAAAGTAGTAATTGGAGCTAAAATATGTCAATAATTGCCAAAGATTTAGTTAAGGAATATCAACATCACCGAGTGGTCAAAGGAGCCAGCCTTCAGGTCAGCTCCGGTGAAGTCGTGGGTCTGCTCGGACCCAACGGCGCCGGGAAAACAACTACTTTTTATATGATTGTCGGCCTGGAACGTTGTAATGAAGGGACCATCAATATTGGCGGCCATGACGTGACCGCCTTGCCAATGCATTACCGGGCGAAATACGGACTAAGCTATTTGGCCCAGGAGGCGTCGGTCTTTCGCAAGTTGTCGGTGGAAGATAATATTCGGGCGATTTTGGAGTTGACCAGGCAAAACCGCGAAGCGCGGCGCCGCAGGTTGGAGAGTTTATTGGATGAATTCGGGTTGCGACATATTCGCAAAAATATGGGCTATATGCTTTCCGGAGGAGAACGGCGCCGCGTGGAGATTGCCCGTTCTTTGGCGCTGGACCCGGGTTTTATCTTGCTGGATGAACCGTTTAGCGGCGTCGACCCGATTGCCGTCGCCGACATTCAGGGGATTATCCGTACTTTAAAGGGACGCGGCATGGGGATTCTCATTACCGACCATAATGTCCGCGAAACTTTAGCGATTACCGACCGCGCCTATATCATGTATTCCGGTGAAATCTTAGTCGCCGGCAGTTCCAAAGAGATCGCCAATGATGAAAATGCCCGCCGTTTTTATCTGGGGGAGAGTTTCAGTATGTGAGTGGTTGCTTTGGAGGAGCAAAAGTGAAAGGATTACACGCGATTAATGAAGATACTGACAAAATATATTTTAAAGGCAATCGCCGGTCCGATGCTTTTTGGATTTTTCGCCTTTTTAAGTATGTTGATGGGATTTGCTTTTATTGGAATTTTAAGGCATTCCGGCAATTATAATCTCTCCTTCTTTCTAATCGTGAAATTATTGGCGTTACAGATGCCCGAATATGTTACTCAAACCGCCCCGGTCGCGGTCTTGTTGGGGACCTTGTTGGGACTGGGGCAATTGACCAGTCATAGTGAGACGATTGCCATGCGCGCCAGCGGATTTGATTTTGTCCAATTAGTGATTCCGGTGATGATTATCGGTTTGACGCTAAGCATCGGCGGGGTGGCGCTCAATGAATATGTGGTCCCGGCCTCGCTGCGCGCCTATCAAAAGACGGAAGACGCCGCTTCCCGGGAAGTAAAAACAACCGTATTGCACCACTTCAGTTATGATTCTCACGATGGGGAGCAGTTAAAAAAGCGAATCTATGCCGAGCAATTTAATCCGGTCAGCGCTTCCTTGCACCGGGTAACGATTGAGGAGTATGACCACGGTCAGTTAACCCGGATTATTTTAACCGCAAAGATGGAATGGGACGGTCAAGGCTGGTTCTTTACCAAAGGGTCAATCTACCAAATAAATACCGATAATTTTTACCCGATGAAGGTCGACCGCGGTTATATCAAATACGACCTTAACCTGACTCCGGACGAGATTAAGCATTATGATGAAGACGTCGAACAAAAGAGTATTACCGGGTTATGGAAATATATTCAAAAACATACCAGGCCGGATTCCAAGGAACGGCAGAGTTTTTTAGTTGACTGGCATATGAAGTTTGCCATTCCGTTCGCCAGTTTGGTCCTGGCGATTTTGGGCACGCCCCTGGCCTTGCAGCCGCAACGCCGGACCAGCGCGGCCGGTTTCGGACTGTGTATTGTGTTTATTATCTTATGGTATGCTTTTATGGGTGTCGGTTCCTATTTGGGCCGGGCCGGAATGGTGACGCCATTTTTTGGGGCATGGCTGCCAAACTTCGTTTTAGCAGGGTATGGCGTTTATATTTTTGTGAAAGTTAAAATATAAGCGGAGGAATCGCGGATGCCGGGATTAATCATTATTGGCTTGGTAATTATCTTTGGTGGGACGTTGGCGTTTTTGGGCGACCGGGTTGGGATGAAGGTTGGCAAGAAACGCTTGAGTATATTCGGGTTGCGACCAAAATACACTTCGATGATTATCACCGTCCTGACCGGCTTTTTTATTGCCGGATTAACCTTGGTAATCCTGACGCTGATTTCCGGGTACGCCCGTACCGCCATCTTTGAACTGCATTCCATCCAAACTAAATTACAGAACGCTACCAAAAAAGTGGCCGGGTTAACCGGCCGGGTAAATCAAAAGCAACAGGAATATTTGGGGCTGAATCATCAATATGCAACCGTTAAAGATGAGCTGAAAGAGGTGGAAAACAAACTCCGGCAGACGCAGCGGGAATTGCTGCAAAAGCAAAAGACCAATCATGATCTGGAAGCCAAGAACCGGGGGTTGGCTACTCATAATCAAGAATTGTTTGCCGATAATCAGGAATTGTCCACCGATAATCAGAAGTTGTCTGCCGATAATCAGGGGTTGGTGGTCCAAAACGAGAATCTGACCAAGATCAGCGCATTTGTCAAGCAGAAGAATGAGGAGTTAAACCGGGAACGCAAACGTCTCAACCAACAGGTGCAAAATTTGCAAGGCACCTTGCTTTCGGCGCAGGATCGGACCAAAGTCATTGAAGAGAAACCGCTTGTTTTCTATGTCGGGGAAATTATCGCCGCCCGGGTGGTGGCACCGGGGATGAAGGCCGACACGGTCCGGACGGCGGTCATCACCCCTTTATTGCAGCAAGCTAATGAAATTGCCGTGAAACAAGGGGCGCGCATCCCCGGCAAAACCGATTATGCCTTGAGAATTAAACCGAGCCGTCTCGCCGAAGTCGCCGGCCAATTGGCCGACTTGAATGATAAAGCGGTCTTGCGGGTAGTAGTGGAGAATAATTCGGTCAATGACGAACCGGTTAATGTAACTTTGGAAGTATATCCGGATCAAATGATCTTTAAAGCGGGGGAAAAAATTGTCGAGACCCAATTGATGGCTAAAAATTCCGAATCCGAGCTGCGGGACCGCCTGCTTAGTTTGATGATCCAAGGTTATAATAAGGCGATTATCAAGGGAATTATGACCGATAAAGCCAACCTCCGCGACCTGATCTCGGTTTCCGAGATCGCAAGGGCGATCAGCGTGATTAAAAAGCAACCGGACGAAACTTATCAAGCGGCTTTAGTGGCTACCCAGGATATTTATCGCACCGGACGGTTCCAAATTAAAATTGAAGTCAAGCGCGAGAGGGGCACCAAATCTTGATCTTAGCAATCGATCCCGGAAGTAAAAAATGTGGTCTGGCAATTGTCGGCGCGCGGGGGGAAGTCGTCATCCAAACAATCGTCGCCACCGCCGCTTTAGTCCCGACAGTAATCGAACAGACCAATCGCTATCCGATTACCTTAATTGTGATTGGCAATCGTACTCGGAGCAAGGAGATCCAAAAAGCTTTACAGCCGGTGAAACTGCCGTCCGTATTGGTTGAAGAGGACAATTCGACGTTGGAAGGCCGTTATCGGTATTTACGGGAACATACTCCCGGTTGGGCGCGGTTCATCCCGCTGGGTTTAAGAGTTCCCAAGCAGCCGTTTGATGATTATGTAGCGGTAATTTTGGCGGAGCGCTATTTAAAGCTTAAATAGTAGCAAATGGTCGTAGCAAATGGTCAATGAATATGTTAGAATAAAGACAGCTACTAAATAAAAAATGGCTCTTGTAGCGTTTCGGACTGATGGAAAAACAGAACTGCTTCAAACGCTGATTTCATCTACTCTCACGCGATTTGTTCATGAAATAATGTAAAATGCAGTTATATCAATATTTTGAGAGTTTCGCAACCAAATATCAGCCCGGAACCCGATAAGAGCCTAAAAAATAAT
>JASFQO010000085.1:0-7620 GCA_050115405.1 Bacillota bacterium | reverse complement strand
TAATAACTTCCTTTGAGCGGCGCAATCGGCATTATGGTCGCCCCTTTGCCAAAATTCTTTTGCAGGTTTTCCTCCAACTTTACTTGCCACATTCCGGCCCAATAAGGATAAATACCCGCTTTACCGGATTGAAATTTTTCCCGGCAAGTCGAAGATTTATTAGTAAAAATTTCGGGATCGATTAATTTCTCCTGATAAACCCGGCGCAAGCGTAACAAAGCGGCGCGCATTCGTCTTTCCATAAAACCGTCGACCCATTTGCCACGCCGCACAATAAATTGCGGCGAAGCATTTTGAAAATAATCCCGATAGTGATTATCATCGAAAGTAAGCCTCCCGATGCTCGACTGTCCCTGACCCGTGGCGCCATAGGTATCGTCCTTGCCGTTTTGATCCGGGTCATTTTTGGTAAAGGCTTGCATCACTTGATAATACTCCTTCCAAGTGGTCGGCGCCTTTAGCCCTAGATTGGCCAGCCAGTCGCGGCGGATATAAGTAATCGGTCCGTTGGAAGCCTCTGTCGGAATGCCATACAGTTTACCTTTGAGCCGGGCAACATTGAAGGATTTAGCCATCTTACTCAGGGAAGGGGATTTTTTGATGTATTTTGACAATTCGACAAACGCGCCTTCATTGACATATTGAACATAATGGTTTTCTGAAATTTCGACCACATCGGGAAAATCCCCGGCGGCAAAAGCGAGACGCAATTTATCATAATACTGATTATGCACCGGTTGAATAATTTTGAGTTTGATCCCCGTCTGTCTTTCGTATTCTTCACAAAATTGAGCTTGTCCCTTCTCCGGCGTCAGCATCGTCGTATCTAAAAAGGCGACAATTTGTTTGGGTTTAGGTACTTGTCCGGCTGCAAACCCGCTGAAATTATAAACTGCCAACATCATCAACAATACGCCAATTTGCAAGATCCACTTTTTCATCAATAATCCTCCTCCAAATAATTGTATTGTGACCAAATCCGACTTAAGGGTGATGTTAACATCCTGCCGTGCTGGGGCGCAAAAACGAATAAAATGAGTTTCCTAATGCCTCAAGCCTCACGCCTTGTGTCTATTTTCACTCTAATCGTCCGGTCTGTATTATTTTACTATTTTTAACACTATTTGACTAGTAGTTTAGTCAACCTTTCACTGCGCCCAAGGTAATCCCGGTCACAAAATATTTTTGCAGAAACGGATAGATTAGCATCACCGGGATCATCGCCACCACGATCACCGCATTTTGGAGACTCCGGCCAAAAACCTGTTGCCCGCCGATCGCGGAAAAATCATCGGACAACACCAGTTCCCGCAGACGGACTTGGAAATTGTACAAATTATGGTCGGTCATATAAATAACATAGTGAAAAAAGTCATTCCAATAGGCGACGATACAAAACAGGCCGATGGTCGCCAAAGCGGGTTTGGACATCGGCAGGACAATTTGCCAGAAAATACCGAATGGGCTACAGCCATCGATTTCCGCAGCTTCGACCAGACTGGCCGGGATCTCCTGAAAAAAATTTTTCAGCAAAATTAAGTTAAACGCACTGACCGCCAACGGCAAAATCGCCGCCCACAAGGTATTTAAAAGATGCAGATTTTTATAGACCAGATAGACCGGGATCATACCGGCATGAAAAACCATAGTTACCAGGATCATATAGATCAAAAACGTTCGGCCGGGGAGTTCCTTTTGCGCCAAGACATAAGCCCCCAGCGTCGTAATAAGCATCGCCAACAATGAGCCGACCGTGGTCACATAGACCGAGATCAAAAACGGTCGAATCATATTGGAGTCGGTAATTATCACCCGATAAGCATTCACGGAAAACTTATTGGGGAGCAGTGACAACCCGTAAAAAGCACTCCGGTCCAAAGAGTCGGATAAGACTTTTAAAACCGGGATTAACATCAAAAAGAGAATCGCCAACATCAACAGATAATTGCCCATTACAAATAAGGTCCGCCCCCGATTACCCTTTTTCAGGCTCAATTTTTCAACCATCCGCCATTCTCCTCAATGTCATCAAGCTCAGCTTGATGCACTTAATTATCACATACTATTATAAATCATCTTTAGCCGGTTTCCCGGTACCCGAGAGTCGGCGCCATAGCCCAGACGCGCCGATGGATTTTGCCGGATTGGATGAGCTTTCAGTCCTGGCATTCGCGTCGTCAAAAGTCGTGCAGTGCAAAGAAACGACCGAGGGAGGAGCGCAGATAATACTCGCTGTATATCGAGCACCGCAGCGACCGAGTGACGCAGCAATGTGCGGCTTTTCACGGCGCATCAGCCAATCCGGCAAGTTCCCCTTACCGCCCTCTTTTTGCAAGCAAAGTTTAATGACATTGCCCCCTCTTTTGATCGAATTTTAGACTTAGAAGATGCCTTCGCCTTTAACCTTTTTCGTAAGATAGTTGGAAATCAAGATCAACCCCATGGCCACCACCGATTTAAACATCCCAATTGCAATCGCTAAGTCAATGTCGGAACCACCTGGATTCGCAAAAGCCATCCGATAGGTGTAGGTCCCAATCACATCAGCCACCGCATAGACCTGCGAATTGTACATGCAGAATATGGGCTGGAAGATATTCAAGACCTTGGACAAATTGAGGATGAAGACCACCAAAATCGTATTTAAGAGACCGGGCAAGGTGATATACCGGATCTGTTTCAGCCGGCCCGCGCCATCCAGCGCCGCCGCTTCATACAATTGCGGGTCAATACCGGTTAAGGACGCCAGATAAATAATCGCGCCCCAGCCGGTCTCTTTCCACAGGTTAACAACGATAAACACCGGTTGCCACCACTGGGTGGAGATCAGAAAATAAACCGATTTGCCGCCTAATTTGACTAGCAATTGATTGACAATCCCGCCGTCCGGCGAGAGAAACAGGGCAAATAATGCCGCTACCACCGGCCATGATAAAAAGTGCGGCAGATAGACCACGGTCTGGGTAAATCTCTTAAATAGCCCGGTGTGAATCTCGTTTAATAACAACGCAAACACGATTGCGGCCAGCGTCCCGGTAATCAACTTCAACATACTGATGACGACGGTATTCCGAAATGCCCGGAAAAACAGAGGATTGGAAAAAATTGTCTTAAAGTTGTCAATTCCGATAAATTCTTTAATCCCAAAGAGCCCATAATCAAAAAAAGCAATCCGAATCCCCGCCATTGGCCAGTAATGAAACAAGACGTAAAAAACAAATACCGGCAAAAACATCAGATAAAAAGCTTTGTATTTGTGGATTCGTTGGCGGACATTTCGCCCTTTGACAGTCGGAAGCGTTCCCAAGATGAAACCCCCATTGTTCATCTTTATAGTAAAGCGATTCACAAATAACGTATACAACGCCCGAATTCTTTACATAATTTTATAAATTTAATATAATTTAACAAATAAAGTCTAAAAAAATTTAGCTTTACAACTAAATCACTAGAGTTATCTAAGGCTGATAACCCCCAAGGGAACTGAAAATCCCCGGTCAACCGGTAATAATTGTTGCCGGCTCTACCTCTTCCGCCAACCGGATTTGGGGTGGGGTAATTCGTCCGGTGATTGTAATTCCCCTGCTTTGACTGCCACGGACCTCCAGATAAGTTTGACGATCCGACGCCGGCCATGCTACCGCCACTACCGCCCGGTCAACATCTTGGAGACGAATCACCGGTTTTTCCTTTGGAACTTGCGCGGCAAAACAATGTGAAAATTCAATGTTAGAGGTGTTTTCAATCTGAAATGCCGGTCCGGCGGGGCCGCCGACCGTTACATTATTAAAGAAAATATTGCTCAGGTTACAACCGAAGAAACCTTGTTGTAAGAATGGTTCCAAATGACACATCATATCCGGCATCCCGGGGGCGGCGCTAACGGCCAATTGCACCGTCACATTAGCAAAGCTGACATCGGTAATCGGCATTTCGGGCAATCCATATAAAAAGCCGGCAGTGGCGGATACTTCCCGCGCCGTAATGTTACTAAAATGAATACGGCGTAATACCGGTGTAGTATGGTCCACCGGATGCGGACGCTTATCCCAAACCGCCGGTTCTTTGCCGCCGGGCCCGCAATGATAGTATTCATTCAGGGCGAACGGAGTAATTACTTTTTTCATAATCATATTGTTAACCCGGATATCTTCAACCACCCCGCCCCGGCCGCGACGCGATTTAATCCGGATTCCCCGGTCGGTACCTTCAAAAACACAATTGCTGATCACGACATTGCGGACCCCGCCGCTCATCTCGCTGCCAATTACTACTCCGCCATGACCATGGCCCATTGTACAGTTAGTAATGGTGATGTTTTCACAGGCGATTTTGGCGTGACATTTCTCGGCGCCGGATTTAAGGGCAATGCAGTCATCGCCAACGTCAACATGACAGTTGGCAATATGGACATTCCGGCATGATTCCGGATTAATCCCGTCGGTATTGGAGGAATCTGCCGGATTACAAATCGTGACCTGATTGACGGTAAAATTTTCACATCCAATCGGGTGGAGCGTCCAAGCCGGAGAGTTGGTAAAAGTGAGTCCTTCGATTAAGACATTCCGGCAGTATTCAAAGCCGACCATCCGGGGCCGCGGATATTCCAAGGTGTTTTGACGCTGTCTGTCCCACCACACTGCTCCCTGCCCGTCGATCACGCCCTGTCCGGTAAGAGCCACATTCACCAAATTCACCCCATAAATCAAGGGTGAGTAAACCGGCCGTTCCACTCCTTCCCAACGCGAAACAATTATGGGATAGACGGCGCTATCCCGACTAAACAACAAGCGAGCGCCCGCATCCAGGTTTAAAGTCAGGTTACTTTGCAAATGAATCGGTCCGGTCAAATAATTACCGGCCGGGACATAAATCGTACCTCCCCCGGCGGCCGTACCGGCGCTGACGGCGGCCGCAAAGGCCTTCGTACAGAGAGTTTGTCCATCGGCCACCGCTCCGAAATCAATAATATTAAACGTTGTCACTATGGCTCCCCCACTCAAAAATTAACACCCATAGAGCGACAGGTAAGTTTCAATTTGCTGTTTGCGCTGCGCGTCAAGCACAACTTTTCCGTCAATCTCCCGACCGAATAAATACCGGACAATATCTTGAATATTTACAATCGCATAAGTTTCAATTCCATAGTCGTCACGGAGTTCCTGCAAAGCTCCACGGTTGCCGCTCCCTTTTTCCATTCGGTCCACCGCGATCACTAAAGCGGTAATCTTAACCCGGGCAATCCGTCCGAGCAGCGCCAGACTCTCTCGTACGGCAGTGCCGGCAGTAATTACATCTTCGATGATTAACACCCGGTCGCCGTCTTGCGGTTGATAACCGACGAGCATTCCGCCTTCGCCGTGATCTTTGGCTTCTTTCCGATTAAAGCTATAAGGCGCATTTATTTGGTGATTGCGATATAAGGAAACGGCCGTCGTCACCGCGAGCGGAATTCCTTTATAGGCCGGTCCAAACAACAAGTCATATTCTTTGACCCGATTAGCCATAATGGCAGCGGCATAAAAATCCCCCAATTTGGCAAGATGTTCTCCGATTTGATAATTGCCGGCATTTATGAAATAGGGGGTTTTCCGCCCGCTTTTTGCCGTAAAATCACCAAAGCACAAGGCATTGGCCCGTACCATAAATTCAATAAATTCTTCTTTATAACCCATATGATATCGCTCCTCTTCTAAATATATATTACTCCAAAGCGCCGATTTTTAAAATGGCATTCGCAAAATTAACCAATTTTTTTAGCCCTGTAAACAAAAAAGACGCCGGCCCGAGGTTGTTATCGAGCCAGCGTCTTTAGTAAAGTAGGTCAATCTTTGTTAGCAATCTGAAAGATAAGGTATTCCAATGCTTTCAAGGTACTAATAACCTGCGCCATCGCAAAACACATACAACAGGAAATCACTCCCAATAAAATTGCGGCGATGCTTGGAAAACAGGCCGCGGAGGGAATAACGCCATAAATCATACTGAATTTTTCCGGCCACAAATGAATGGCATAAATAAAACCCCCCAGCAAAGAACAGACTCCCAATAAGGCAAAGATCGTCGCTAAGGGCGGGACCCTGGAGCGCTTGATTTTCGTATATTGACTGTTGTTTACTGCCGGCGCCGCTTCAGCAAAAAAATTTTGGTCCGCGTCTTTTACTAATTCCGGTTCATTAGCGTTTTTTTCAGAAACCGGCACTAAATCCAAGCCGCAAAAAACACAATAGGTAATATGATCTTTATATTTATTATGACATTTGGGACACTCAACCATTAAGATTCCTCCTCGTATTAGCCAAGACCAAACTCCGGCGTTTCCGACGGAGGGCAACGTACCAAGTTTTGATGCTGTTGGTTATTTTGGCGTTACTATATCTTTTCTTAAACAATTTGTTTAAATTATATTTTCAGTTATTTTTTCACTTATGGTTATATTATAACAATTAATGCCATCGAATGTCCAGTAATTTCCAAATTAATTTTATTTTTTCTCAGATTACAAATATATATATAGCAAAAAACCCACCACAACGGCGGGGTCTTACGTTTATTTTCCCATTTTCATACAAAATTGGTGCGCCTTTTTAATCAAATCTTTGGATTCATCCCACAAGTTCAGCGCCAGCAAGGTTTCATAAGGATAAAACCGCACTTTGCGCCCTTCCGGATTGGGGTTCGTGGTTATTTGATATTCCATCAGATATAAACGCGTGTTGAGCAAAATCTTCTGATTATGGCGATACCAATGATAGTGATAGCTACCCAAATCAGCAACAATCTTACCCCGGACGCCGGCTTCTTCGGCCACTTCCCGTAAAGCGGCTTCTTCCGGGGATTCGCCCGTTTCAATGTGTCCGGCGGGAATAATCCAACGGTCCGGATTCGAGTTGCTTGTCACCAAAAGATATTCAATTTGGGAGGTCCCGATCAGAAAAACCAGACCGCCCGCACGTTGTTCGGTAATCAATTCCGTCACCCAATTCACTCCGCTTCAATTCGAACATTCATACCCCTCCGCCGCAGCCATAAAAAGAAAAATTGGTTTTAACTGTCAACCGTCAACTCTAAAACATGATTCTTTGCCGCCGCGCCCAAATATTTAATAGCAATCCGGTCGCCGCCAAATTTGAAACCATGGAACTACCGCCGTAACTGATGAACGGCAGCGGAATTCCGGTAATCGGCATAATTCCGATATTCATCCCCACATTCTCTAAAATATGAAAGAGAAACATCGCCAAGACACCGGTCGCTATAATGACGCCGGCCCGGTCTTTCGCCTGAGAGGCAATACGGATACTACGCCAGATAAACACAAAAAAGAGAAATAAGACCCCGAAAGCGCCGACAAAACCCAATTCTTCGCTTAAAACCGCAAAGATAAAGTCGGTATGATTTTCGGGCAAATAACCCAATCGGCCTTGCGTCCCGCGAAACAGGCCCTTACCGAAGAATTGCCCGGAACCGACGGCAATCATCGCCTGTCGGACATTCCAGCCGCTATTTTGCGGGTCGGCCTCAGGATTGATAAAACTGGTCAAGCGGGCAATCTGATATTCTTTGAGGGGTTTGGGCAAATGAAAGAAGGAACATCCGAAAAAAAGCAAAATAATACTT